>JBDTEB010000543.1:0-8936 GCA_039922795.1 Chitinophagaceae bacterium | reverse complement strand
GAAAAATAGCCAGTTTTACTGGGGCCAGCGCAGGGGGAAATTTTAAAACGACGCGGCTATCGGCTTTTTCTGCAGTGCTCAGATCCTCTTCCAGGTAAGCCTCGCTCAACACCATTAGAATGGTGCGGTCCAGGCCTATGGAAGTTTCAATTACATAAGGCACATAATTCTGGTTGATTTCGTTGTCAAAGTATTGCAGCTTCTTTTTACTGTAGGTCTGATGATTGGTCAGATCGAAATCACCACGGGAATGGATGCCTTCCACTTCCTTGAAGCCGATGGGAAATTCGTATTCAATATCGCAGGCTGCAATGGCATAGTGGGCGAGTTTCGGGTGATCATGAAATCGGTATTTCTCCTGAGGAATACCCAAACTCAAATGCCATTTCATACGTGTTTTTTTCCAGTGGGCATACCATTCTTCCTGCGTTCCGGGCCGAATAAAGAACTGCATCTCCATCTGCTCGAACTCACGCATTCTGAAAATAAACTGCCTGGCGATAATCTCGTTGCGAAAGGCCTTGCCTACCTGGGCAATTCCAAATGGGATCTTTAAACGACCTGTTTTTTGTACGTTCAGAAAATTTACGAAGATCCCCTGCGCCGTTTCAGGACGGAGATATATTTCTGACGCTTCATCTTCATTGCTTACACTCCCCATTTTGGTGGAGAACATCAGGTTGAACTGGCGAATATCGGTCCAGTTTGACGTTCCACTCACGGAACACTTTATCTTATTGGTTTCAATGAGGGTTTTGAGACGGGGAAAATCGCTGGCTGCAGTAAGACGGTCGAGCTCCTCAAGTAAAACATCCGCTGCTTCTTTTTTATTATTCTTTTCCAGTTCGTCGGCGAAGGCCTCGATCAGGTGGTCAACCCGGTAACGTTTGTTGCTATCCTTATTATCGATCATCGGGTCGCTGAAATTATCAACGTGACCGCTTGCTTTCCAGGTGGTGGGATGCATAAAAATGGCTGCATCTATCCCAACGATATTGTCCTGCATCTGCGTCATGCTTTTCCACCAATAATCCCGGATATTTTTCTTAAGCTCACTTCCGAACTGACCATAATCATACACTGCACTTAACCCGTCATAAATTTCGCTGGACGGAAAGATGAATCCATACTCTTTGCAATGCGCTATAATTGCCTGGAACCGCGCGGTATCATTTGCCATAAGGCTGCAAAAGTAATAAAGTAGCAGGAAAGAAATTCTGCGTTTCGGGAACCTATATCAACTTCTCGTTATTTAGGTGCCGATCAGAATCCCGCAGGTTCTTCTTATCAAAATTACGTTTTAGGGCTTCCGTGAGATCAACGCCGGTCTGATTGGCAAGACAAATCAGTACCCAAAACACATCGGCCATTTCATCGTCAAGCTTCCTGTCCCTTTCATTTTCCTTAAATGATTGCTCGCCGTAAATGCGCACCATCAAACGGGAAAGTTCACCGACTTCTTCCATCAAAATACCCAGGTTGGTAAGTTCACCGAAATAGCGAACGCCTTTTGTGTTGATCCATTGATCTACGTCTGCCTGTGCCTGTTCAATTGTCATTGCTTATTCCCTGTTTTTGGTGTCTATTAAAATCGTAACCGGTCCGTCGTTGACGAGCCTTACCTGCATCATCGCCTGAAAACGACCGGTAGCAACGGGTTTCTCCATCAGGGAAGAAAGTTTTGCCACGAATTCTTCGTAAATAATACGGGCGAGCTCAGGTTTAGCAGCGCGCAGGTACGATGGCCTGTTTCCTTTTTTTGTAGAAGCATGAAGTGTAAATTGACTGACCACAAGAACCTCACCACCGGTCTCTGCCAGCGACAGGTTCATCACCCCGTTCTGATCGTCAAAGATCCTTAGTTTTGAGATTTTCCCAATCAACCACTCACTATCCTCGGCGAAATCTGCTTCCTCTATTCCGAGCAGCACAAGCAGCCCCTTTTTTATTGAGCCCGTTATTTCACCTTCAATAACAACGCTTGCTTCAGAAACCCGCTGTATCACCGCTCTCATGAATTTGCCGATTATTCGTGTAAATTTACAATCGTCCGATTATGATAGATCTATCTAAAGAAATAAAGTACAGAACTGCAAGAAGCGGCGGCAAAGGAGGCCAGAACGTCAACAAAGTAGAGACGATGGTTGAAGGATATTTTCAAGTGGAAGAGTCTGAGATTCTTTCAGAATATCAGAAAACATTGATCGCAGAGAAACTTGCCTCAAAAATAACATCTGAGGGATTTCTTTTGGTTAAAAGCCAGGAGCATCGCTCACAACTGGAAAATAAAGGCGAAGTTCTAAAAAAGATACACGCCCTGATTGCGCAGGCATTAAAAAAGGTAAAGAGGCGAGTTCCTACCAAACCCTCTTTTTCATCCAAAGTAAAAAGACTTGAGTCAAAGAAAAAGGGTTCAGTAAAAAAAGAGCAACGAAGAAAGGTAAGTCCCAACGAGTAGTCGATGAAAAAAGCATGTGTCATAATTTTGATCACGTTCTGCGTGACCTGCGCCGCGATGGTAAACAGCTGTTCAAAACGCAGTGACCTGAGTGCCAGGGTACCACTGGTTTTTGTTACGCCAGCGGGTTTCCCCCAGGCGGTTTACAGATTCGAAAACAATGCACTCACGCAGCAGGGTTTCAACCTGGGAAAAAAATTATTTTATGATGGCCAGTTATCAAAAGACGGTAATTTCCCATGTGCCTCCTGTCATCAGCAGTTCGCCGCATTTGCCACTTTCGATCACGATCTCAGCCACGGTTTCAACAACCAGTTTACTACCCGAAACACCCCTGCTCTCCAGAATCTTGCCTGGTTAAAAGAATTCCAGTGGGACGGTGGCGTGAATCACATCGAAGTGCAACCCCTCGCTAACATCACCGCAACCAATGAAATGGCCGAAGATATTGCGAACGTGGTAAACAAGTTAAAAAGGGATGTCGCTTATCCTCCGCTATTTGCTGCAGCTTTTGGCGACACCGCAATAAATACCCAGCGCATCCTTAGGGCTCTTGCGCAATTCACCGCATCTTTGGTTTCCGCCAATTCCAAATACGACAAAATGACGAGAGGCGAAACCAGTTTCAATTCCGCTGAACAGCAGGGTTACGTGCTCTTTAAGGGCAAATGCGCGAGCTGTCACCAGGAGCCGTTATTTACAGATCAGAGTTACCGAAACAACGGAATGACGCTAAACCCCGTTCTAAAGGACTATGGAAGGATGAGAATCACAGGTAAAAAAGAAGACTCTCTGAAATTTAAAGTGCCCAGCCTTCGCAATGTTTACCAAACTTTTCCTTACGGCCATGACGGCAGATTGTATAGTCTTGACATAGTGCTCAACCATTACAGCAACGGCATTGCGCAAAGTGCTACACTCGATCCACTGCTGAAAAACGGGATCCCGCTATCTTCTGAAGAAAAATATTATATTAAAATCTTCCTAGGTACTCTTTCAGACAGTACTTTCATCAACGACAAAAGATTCGCCAAGCCCTGAGCCGGCAATTACCGGCGGGTGCAAATCCCTATCCGTTTCACAACAGGTATAAATACCCGTTTAATTCAGCAATCCTACGGAGACCGTTATACGCACCTGCAGGTATCTTGCAATCCGCTACTAAAATTTAAAACAACAAATATGAAACGCAGATCCTTAAAACAGGCAGGCAATTACCTGCTGTTAATCATTGCAGTGGCTACATTTATTGCTGGATGTAATGATAATCCCAACAACAAAAACACCGGATTGACCTTTAATGCCGAGAATGCCCGACAGCACGTGATGCCGTTGAACGAAGCACTTAAGTACACAGCAAGATTCAAAGACAGCAAAACCAGGCTTGATTCAGCAATCTCAGGCAACAATTTTTTTAAAGAACATCCATTCAAACTACTAAACGGAGAATATTTTAATCGCGATGCCATCATCGCTTTATTAGACAAGGCAGAAAAAGGAGGCATCCGTATTTATCTTGGACAGGATGAGAAAGGAACACTGAAATTCATCCTCGTTCCCGCAACGGAAAAACAGGACTACCTCACAAAGCTTGTCGCCTTCAATGGAGCATTAAAAATTCCCGGCATGAATACAGCCAGGGCGGCTCCTTTTCAGGATTACGAAGTAATGGAAAGAGGACAGGAATGCCCAAATATGTGCCCGGAAGGTAGTCCATTTACTGACCAGCGCTAATTAATTCTCTCTATGAACATCGATTTTAATTTCCTGTTAAGCCTGAGCGTGCTGTTTCCATTTATCGTTTGTCTCTATCGTTTTAAAACGATGAACAAGAACTACCGGCCCTTTGCCATACTGATGTTCGCCTCTTTGTTTACAGAATTAATATCCAACTACCTGGCGGTGAAATATAAAACCAACCTGGCATTCTTGAATTTCTTCAGTTTGTTTGAGAGCTGTGTTTGGGTGTATCAATTTCACCGCTGGGGATTCTGGCAAAAGAAATCAGGCCAGCGGTTTAAAATGCTTTTGGTATTGATGTTCATGGCATGGGCACTGGATAACTTTATACTTTCGAACATCGGTTCATCCAACCGGTATTACCTGCTTACCTATTACTTCGGACTGGTTATGCTAAGTATCCGGCAAATCAATCAGGACATGATGAATGGCAAACGGGCTATGGATGAATCTGGAAGACTGATAATATGCACAGGCATCCTGTTATTCTTCACGTTTGGAATTGTGAGAGAAAGCTTTACCATTTTCGAAGAAGGTTTATCACGACCCGCAAAGTTTAAAATATCTTTGATCATTAGTATCGCTAACCTGATCGCGAATATTATCTATGGCTTCGGAGCCTGTTATATTCCGAAACAAAAAAACTGGCCAGACTTTTTCAACACGTTTGCAAAAAAAGTGGAATAACACCAGATTTTTATTGTTCAAGATGAGTTTCTTATGAATCCATTCGAGAAAAATTACCTGAATGCCGTGTTCATCGTCGTTGTGCTGACCGGCGTCATTCTTGCATATTTTATCATCTCGCTGGTGAGGTTTCACCGGCGATATGTGAAATTACAAAAGGAAAGAATTTTCGCTGAAATCACCATCCAGGAGATAGAACGCAAACGCATCGCCAACGACCTCCACGACAGCATCGGGCCGGTGCTTTCCGCCGTAAAATTAAATATCAACAGTATAGAAATAAATAATGAGGCAGATCAGAAGATTATAGACAAAACAGGAAAATACCTTGATGACATTATCGCCAGTATGCGGCAGATCTCCTACAATCTTCTACCAAACACTCTCGAGAGAAAAGGGCTCGTTGAAGCCGTTCATGAATTTATTGCCCAGGTGAATAGCAAACATGTTCTCGATATTCATTTTATGGTTTTGAAAGATTCCAGGGTTTCCAGGGAAAAAGAGATTCATATTTTCAGGATCATCCAGGAAATTATGCACAACACGATAAAACATGCCGGGGCAAAAAAATTACAGATCGGCATCAGTGAAGAAGATGGAAATTTTCTGCTGCTGACGAAAGACGATGGCAAAGGTTTTGATGTTCAGAAAGAGAAATTGAATTTTAACGGTTTGGGATTGAAAAGCCTTGAAAGCCGGTCGGAATTATTAAATGGTATTTTAACACTTGAATCACAACCAGGGCAGGGAACCAATTATTTTCTCAAAATACCTTTATCTTGACTACATTTAGTATAACTCCAAATTATGCGGTTCAACATTACAGTAGTCATCGCCGATGACCATGAAATATACCGTGACGGGCTTGCGCTGATGCTTTCAAAATATCCCAATATAATACTTGCGGGACAGGCTGAAAATGGCCGGGAATTATTAAAACTCGTTGAAGAATTAAAGCCTGATATCGTAATGACCGATATTAAAATGCCGATTATGGACGGCATCGAAGCCACAAAAAAAATCACGCAGAATTTCCCCGATCAGAAAGTCATTGCACTTTCGATGTTTGATGAAGAGAATCTGATTGTTGAAATGCTGGAGGCTGGTGCGAAGGGATACCTGTTAAAAAATGCGGATAAACAACAGATCATCGAAGCCATCGAGCAGGTTTATGATGATCATGTTTTCTACTGCCGCACCACCACTGCAAAATTGGCTTCGATGATCGTAAAAAGTAATTTTAACCCTTACAAACGCAAACCCGTTGTTCTGTTTAGCGATCGGGAAACGGAGATCATCCGGCTTATCTGCCAGCAATTCACCGCGCAGGAAATTGGCGACAAGTTATTCATCAGCAAAAGAACCGTTGAGGGTCACCGCATTAAGATCCTGGAAAAGATGAATGTCAAGAACACTGCCGGGGTAGTCGTTTATGCCTTGAAGCACGCGATCATCAAAGAAGCAGAGATAATATGATGCGGCGAGCATTCAGAAAACAGAAATCAGCAGCAGAAGTTGATCCCGCAATTTTGGTGGCCAGCGCTTTTTCCTCCGACTCCCGATTTCTGATAACCGATAGCCCATAAATATTAAATTTGCGCAAATAAATCTATTGAGCAGCGTAAAGAAATTAGCAGGACAAACGATTTGGTATGGTGCAAGCTCGATTTTCGCAAGATTTTTAAACTATCTCCTTACCCCCTATCTAACATTAAAACTTTCGGGTGTTGGTTATGGCGAGATGAGTCTTGTTTACGCGATGATTCCATTCCTGAATGTGATCTTCACCTATGGGCTCGAAACGGCTTACTTCAGATTTGTTCAGCGGGAAGAAACAAAAAAAGATCTTTACGATACCGGCACCGTTTCCCTGATATGCAGTACCATCGTGCTTACCATTGTAATGGTGTTTTTCAGTTCGCCACTCGCTAAAATGGCCAGCATCGAAGATCACCCGGAATACATCACACTCAGTGCCTTTATTATCGCTTTCGACGCACTTACCACGCTGGCCTTCTCCCGGCTGAGACAGGAAGGCCGACCAGTGAAATTCGCCGTTACCCGTATCGCCAGCATCCTGGTAAATATCGCTGTCATCTATTTTTTTATATCCGTGTGCCCGGCAATACTGAAGAAAAACCCGGGAAGTTTTCTCAAAACAGTTTACGATCCATCCCGGGGGGTTTTGTACGTGATCATCGCGAACCTGGCTTCGTCCTTCGTAACCTTTATCCTGCTTTCCAAAGAATTTTTCTCGTTCAAATGGCGCTTTAACAGTAAGCTTTGGAAAGAAATGCTTGTTTACTCACTCCCCTTGCTGGTAGCAGGTTTCGGTGGCATCATCAATGAAACTTTTGACAGGATCATGCTGGGATGGTGGTCGCCGGCAGCAACAGAAGAAGCGGCAAAGTTTGAAGTGGGAATGTACAGTGCATGCTACAAATTATCCATCCTGATCACTTTGTTCATCCAGGCATTTAAAATGGGTGCCGAGCCATTCTTCTTTAACCAGGCAAAATCCGAAAATCCGCAGCGGGTTTATGCACGGGTGATGAAGTTCTTCGTAATAACCATCTCCCTGATGTTTCTCGCGGTTTCTCTTTTTCTTGATGAGTGGAAATATTTTATCCGCAACCCGGCCATGTATCCTGCACTTAAAGTAGTGCCGGTGCTGTTGCTTGCCAATATGTTCCTGGGCATCTATTACAATCTTTCTATCTGGTATAAGGTTACCAACAAAACGATGGCAGGTGCCTGGATCACGGTGGCAGGCGCAGCCATCACGCTGACCATTAACTATTTTTTCATCCCCGTTTATAGCTATGCTGCCTGCGCATGGGCCACATTCTTCTGTTACGGCTTTATGATGGTCATGTCCTACATCTGGGGCCAGAAACTATACCCGGTGCCCTATGCCTGGAAAAAACTTTGCAGCTATATGGTTATTGCTGTAATGCTTTATTTTCTGCACCGCGGAATCACCTACTTCCTGCCCGGATTCTTTATCCAGGTGATCACAGGTTTCCTGCTGATGACCCTGTACGTCTTGTTCATTCTGCGGATAGAAAAAAAAGAATTTCAAAAACTTCCCGTTATTGGCAAATTCCTTTAATTGGCGGCCCCTTCAGAATGGGTAATCGATATGCATTCAACCTGAACCTAAAGAAAGGGATTGTGCTTTTTTTCGTAACCGATCGTGGTGGCCGGACCGTGTCCGGAATACACCACGGTTTCATCCGGCAAAACAAAAAGCTGTTCCCGTATGCTGGCTAATAACGTTACATGATCACCCAGCGGCAGATCCGTTCGACCGATACTTTGCCTGAACAATACATCACCTCCGATTATGAAACCCTGCTTTTCATTATAAAAACAAACATGACCAGGTGCATGACCCGGTGTAAAAAGTATTTTCAGCTTGTCTTCTCCAAGACTGATCTCCTCTGCTCCCCGTATATAAATCAACGGACCCTCGTAATTTTTAAAAGGAAAACCCCATTGATTGCCTGAACTGGGCGCATAGTCAAACACAGGCTTTTCTTTTTCGTGAATATGCAGCGTCAACCCGTAAGTTTTATGAACGAAATCGTTTCCAAATACGTGATCAAGATGACAATGAGTGTTTAACAAAAGTTTGGGACTGAGCGCATACTTTTCTATAAATTCCCGGAGTTCTCTTCTTTCATTTTCAAAATAACAACCCGGGTCAATTATCAAACAGTGTCTTTCTTCGTTATAGATGACATATGTGTTTTCGGCGAGTGGATTAAACGTAAAACTCCTGACTTCTAACATGATCTATTAATTAAGGCGGATGTAAGCCGATTAGAGGTAAAAAACATAATTTTAGTGTACAATATAAACAAGGATATGCAAGAACTGATGAAGCTTGTGAATGGGCGCTCGATGATAAACACAAGATTGGTACTGATTATTTCAATATTTTCCCTCTCATACCTCTCACTTGATGCACAGGTTAATACTGTTGAATTCGGCAAGAACGGGGTCCAGTTTAAAAAATTTAAATGGGATTATATTCAAACCTCCAATT
>JBDTEB010000542.1:0-4455 GCA_039922795.1 Chitinophagaceae bacterium | reverse complement strand
TTCAAAATATTTCTCTGCTTTTTTTGCCTGGTTTTCAAGTGATTTCAACTGGTTGTTGATCTCGAAGAGTAGGTCCTCGATCCTGGCCAGGTCCTGCTCGGTGGCATCGAGCTTCTGTTTGGCTTCTTTCTTTCTTGTTTTATAAATGGAAATTCCGGCGGCCTGTTCTAGCATCCTGCGGCGGCTGTTCTCCTTGTCTTTTATGATGTCATCTACCATACCCAGTTCTATGATCGCGTAGCTATCGGTAGACACACCAGTATCCATGAACAGGTTCTGAATGTCTTTCAGCCGGCAGCTTACATCATTGAGCCGGTATTCACTTTCGCCGCTTTTATAAAATTTACGGGTAACGGTTACCGTGGTAAATTCTGTGGGAAGGATATTCCGGTTGTTTTCGAAGGTTAGACTCACCTCTGCCAGTCCGCTGGCACTGCGGGTGCGTGATCCATTGAAAACCAGGCTTTCGAGGTTTTCACTCCGGAGGTGACTGATCTTCTGTTCGCCGATTACCCAGCGGATGCTATCAACGATATTGCTTTTGCCACAACCATTGGGACCCACGATACCTGTAATGTTTTCGTCAAACAATACGGTGGTCTTGTCGGCAAAACTCTTAAACCCCTTTATTTCTAAGCTCTTTAAACGCACTCCTCTGATTTAGGGGAACAAACCTACACTAAAATAGATGATCGGATTTTGAGCTGTTGATAACTGGTGTATTTCTATTTCTGCAGATTTGATTTTTGGATGGCTGAGTAGAAATTTCGGGGAGTCCATCCTGCAGAAATACGACGAATAGTCATTAAGTTGTAAGATTAATTCAGGGTTCGGTCTTTTGGGGAGCTTCCACCACCGGTTTTTGTCGTCGCAGCACAAATCCCCGTCTGGTAAGCACTTTCGCGGGCTTTATGTTTTTAGCATCATCTCCCAGGAGTGCGCCCCAGGGTTTTAGCGTTTCCACGCGGTCAAATATAATTTTTGCCATTGCTATAACGGGTAACGCGAGAAACATACCAGGAATTCCCCACATCATCTCTCCGAAAATAACACCTACAACAGTAATCAATGCATTGATCCTGACCTTTGATCCTACAACCAAGGGTAGCAGAACGTTGCTGTCGATTAAGTGCATAGAGATCACTACAACCATCACGAGAAAGATTTTGGATGCCGCCGCACCCGTTGCAAAAGTGATCAGCGTGCTGATTACAAGAGCGGTAAAAATTCCAATATACGGAATGATGTTCAGCATACCGGTAAGCAAACCAAACAGGAAAGCATACTTGATACCTAGGGCATAAAATGCAATCCCGCACGATCCTACAACAATGGCCATTTCGAGAAGAAGGCCGATAATATATTGGCGAATCACCATCTGTATCTGACCAGTTATCTCATAAATGGCAGCAGCGTTTTCTTCTCTAAAAATATCCAGCAGAAATTTCATCAGCAGTTTCCGGTAACAGAGCAGAAAAAAAGTATAGAGCATTATAAAGACCAAAAAGAGCAAAATAGAGGAAAGCGAAATTAACACGGTGCCGATAGCTGCTGTTCCGGCACCCAGCAGTTTTGTAAGGGAAGAAGTAACTGTTTCCAGTTGCTTGTTCACATCGTAATGAAACCTTGTATTGATCCACGCCTGCAAAGTTTTAATTGATGTGAGGATCTGTTCTTTAAACATCGGATAATCTGCAGATAAGCTGGTAAACTGTGAGCCTAGCAGATACATAAGCGTTACCAGGAAAGCCAACAGCAATACCACTGAAATTCCAGCAGCAGCAGGCCTTGGCAACCGGCATTTCCTTTCCAGAAAATTGGCAAGTGGGAGCAGCAGAATAGAGAAGAGAAGGGCAAAGATGAGCGGTGAAAGAAGCTCTTTACCGATGATGGCGATATACCCGATACTGATAAGCATAACCAGTATTAAAGCCATTCTTGCGAAGAAAGGCAATTTGTCGTAACGGGGAACATTCATGATATTAAAGGTTGACAGGCCAAAAATAAAAGCTACTCATGAAGAGTAGCTTTTATAGCAAAGATTTTTTTGAACGAAATGTTTGATGATCGAAAGAAGGCTATAATCTATTTCCATCGTTTAAAGATGCCTCGTTAATGCCCGGGTTCATAAAATCGTTCATTATTCAAGCGTTCCAGCTATCTTCTGTTTTGCCTTTAATATTGTTTAAAGTGCTGCGACCCTTATCGGCAAGGTTATTCGCTTCGTCTCTTACAGTCTGATAGCCTGATTCCAGAGTATCCTTCGATTCACTGATAAAATCGTCCACAGAATCTTTCAGATCATTGATGCGCTCGGTAATTCTTCGACGCGTTTCGGAGCCTTTTTCCGGTGCTATAAGTATTCCGATAGCGATGCCTGCGAGCAGGCCGGTGAGTAATTTTGCCATGTTTTTTGTGTTTATCGTTTCAGGGCAAATCTTAAGCCGGAGGTGAACAGCCGGAAAAAATCGCGGCTTGGACTGTTTCCGGGTCAAAAATTCTACATTGATCGGCATCCCCTGATGACCAGATTCGAATATCACTCCCCCGATGTTTCCGGGTAACACGATAAAGGTTGTAGATCCTCAAAACCCTGCAACATAATTCATAGGTTTGAAATTATCGCTACCTGTATTACACTTTTTGACCCTAAAGGCACATCTTTGCGCAAACCAACTTAAATGAAGCAATTTTTCACGGTCATGATGAGCGTTGTTATTTGTTCACTGCTAACCCAGACCGTTTTTTCACAGGAAACCACTTCTCAAATTGTCGGAAGCGTTACTGATGGAAAAAATCCTTTAAGCGGCGCCACAGTTACCGTGACCAATACTTCTACAGGAACCACCACAAGCACAACTACCCGCAGAGACGGCAGGTTTAATGTTCCCAACCTAAGAGTTGGCGGACCATACACTGTTGTTATCACTTTCGTTGGTTTCTCGGAAGGCAAACAGCAAAATATAAATCTTTTACTCGGCCAGGAATCTAAAGCCGATTTCGCCTTAAGTCTTTCTTCAGCAAACCTTGAGGGCGTGGTGGTGTCGGCGGCAAGGCAGGAAAAAGTAATCAATAAAAACAGAACTGGTAGCCAAGAGATCATCAGCCGAACGCAGATTGAGCGCCTTCCAACGATCAACCGTTCACTGGGAGATTTTACCAGGCTTACTCCATCGGCCAGCGGTTTTAATATTGGCGGGCGCAATGGATTTCTCAATAATGTATCTGTCGATGGTGCAAATCTCACCAATACTTTTGGACTTGGATCTTCACCGGCGCTGGGAAGTCAAACCAATTCGCAGCCAATCAGTCTCGACGCGATCGAGCAGATCCAGGTGAACGTTTCACCGTACGATGTGCGCCAGGGTGGTTTCTCGGGCGCCGGCATCAATTCGGTAACAAAAAGCGGAACGAACCAATTTAAAGCAACCGTTTACACTTATCTGCGATCACCTGACGTTCAGGGTTACCATGTTAGAACCATAACCCTTCCCAAGCAGGATTACAGCTATAACATGAGAGGTGCGTCAGTGGGTGGTCCTATCATTAAAAACAAATTGTTTTTCTTTTTGAGTGGCGAGCAGGAACGACTGAAACTTCCGGGAACAAGTTTCGTTGCGGCAGATGCCACGCACCAGCCAGGAGGCAACGTTTCGCAGGCAAAGGCTGATACATTGAATGCACTGTCCAAATTCCTGGTCGACACATACAAATACGATCCGGGGGTTTACCAGGGTTACACGTACAATACGCAAAGTGATAAAGTAACTGCCAAGCTAGATTTCAACGTGAACGAACACAATACGCTCACCCTTAAATACAACTACCTGAAGTCTTTCAGGCAGATCCAGCCCAGCAATAGCGGCTCAATAAATTCCGTTAGCGGAAGAACACCTGGTGTAACAGCGATGCCGTTTTTCGGTGCTGGTTATACGCAGAACAATAACTTCAACATCGTGATTGCCGAGTTAAATACCAGGTTAGGTAACAGTGCTTCAAATAAGCTTCAGGTCGGTTATTCCGCTCTTAGGGATTTCCGCGGTATTTTGTCCAACAGCGTATTTCCATTGGTAGATATTCTTGATGGTTCAGGCAATCCTTTCACCAGTTTTGGTCACGAACAGTATTCTGCCAATAACCTGTTAAGTACTGATATCTACCAGCTATCCGACATCTTCAGCCTTTTCCAGGGTACGCACGAACTCACTTTCGGAACCCAGAACTATTTTAAGAAATACAAAAACGGTTTCTCCCCTGCTTACGAAGGCGTTTACCGGTATAACAGTCTGGCAGATTTTTACACTAGTGCCAGAGGGGGTACATTACCTTCGGCTAGATATGATATCTCGTATTCTTTCTCAAAAGACGGATCTTTTCCCTTTGCCACACCTTCCGTATTTGAGCTTGGCGTATTTGCCCAGGACAAGTGGAGGATCAAACCAAACTTGACGCTTA
>JBDTEB010000541.1:0-3875 GCA_039922795.1 Chitinophagaceae bacterium | reverse complement strand
AGTTTTCCGTTAGGTCCGTTGATTGCGTTCAGGCTGGCGGTTGTAGCGTTTAATTGAACAAGTGCTCTCACCGCCAGGTGAGGCAGAATGATCGCCGAATTGGGCGTGGCATGCGGCCCTTCTTTTCCTTTCGGAGGAGCTATAAAAGAAGCGGGAACCGGCGTTTTTAACAAAGGAGCAATGGCTTCCTGCCTGCCGAGCCTGCCAAGGCCAATGATCGATGCAGCCTTCACCCTTGGCGAAGGATCAGACAAGCCTGCGAGAAAAGGGGCGATCGGCACCCGTTCGCGGAAGGTTTTGCGGTCAGCGAGCGCGCGTAAAGCATACTCTTTCATTGCTTCCTCACCTGCCAGTGTTACCAGTTGGGTCAGACCCGCCTCACCGGCCGATTGCGCAAAGGTGTATAATGCGGCTACCCTGGCTGCCGGCGACAATGATTTATTGAACATGCTTTCACGTGACATTGATTTTACTTCTGCAATTTCAGGCCTTTTTAAAAGTTCTTGCTGGGCATCAAGCCGCGCGACCGCACTGTTGGATATAAGCAATTTTCCCAGCTCAACCACGGAAAGCTTTTTTAGTTCCGGAAAGGCTTTATAGCTCCACCCTTTCGGAACAACACGAACCACGAAGCCTTTTCCGGGATTACCCGAATACCCTGCCCCGTCCCATGCTGACATATACACCCGTCCCGATCCATCCACATCCAGATCAGTGATCTGCGGCAGGCCGATAAATTTTTCTTCGGTCTGCGTAAAAGTTGCTCCATCTTCCTTTACGTGATGCAGGTACAGGAAGTTGTTGCCCCAATCAGCCATCATCGGTACCTGGTTATATTTTGCGGGCCATGATGGCTCATCCATATACAAACAACCTGTTCCTGAGCCTCCGCCCAGGTCAACCAGGGCAGGTATAATCTCTTCGGTAAAATTCTTGAATAGTAGCGGGTATCCATATTCGCCAGACTGTATCTGGTGACTGAAGCGGATATTCAATCCCCCACCGTCATTTGTATTGTCACGGGTGAAGATATTCATCAGCGGATCGATGGCGACGTCATAGATATTTCTGAGACCGTGTGTGTAGATTTCCATCCCGGTGCCATCGGGCCGCATGCGGATGATTCCCCCGCCATGTAAAGTGAGTTTGGTACCCTCCCGATCTGTGGCGTTGTAAAATCCAAAGTCACCAATAGCAGCATAGATCCATCCATCGATACCCATGCGAATCCCGTTTGCTGCATGGTCCGTGCCCCTGTCCTGGATAAATTTTGGCGAGGAAATTCCTTCGAGCAATACTTTTTCCGGGCCATCGGCGACGCCGTTCCTGTCTTTGTCTTCAAACACCACCAGGTCCATCCCGGTAGCTTTTCGTGTCTCTTTTGAAAAGGTGGTATGCAGTACAAAGACCTGGTCGCCAATCGGCAGGATGCCCCTGGGGTTATCAACAGCTGCAAATACGTTATGACTATCCATTTTACCATCGCCATCACTGTCGATAAGTCGAACGATGCTGCCGTTGTCGGGTTTCTTTCCCAGCGAGCCGATCTTGTCAACACCTACAAACACCTCTCCACCTGATGCCACTGCCAGGCAGGCCGGACTTGGAGTGACATCGGGCCCTGCAAAATAAGTGACTAAAAGATCGTCCGGGTAAGTGACCGACCTCCCGAGCGTATCTGTCTGAACAGATGAATGCGGCGACCTGAGAGGAGAAGAGCTTCCCAGTAAAGCCAGGAAGGTGGCACCAAAGGACAGTTTGATAAAGTAATGCATATCAGTGATTATGTGATGTATAAAGAACCTTCGGTAAAATAACCTGTAATAGCTGGAACTTGATCCTGCAATCGAAAATTTATTTCTGATTTTTTAGAATGTAAACCGAATATCTCCTGATACGAAATTTACTTTCGGTTTTTCCTACCACCGGCAATCGGCTATCTTCTATCGGCTAATGGACAATGGATACCGGCTACCGGCTACCTGCTATCGGTTACTCGCTACTGGTTACTGGAAAAATATGGGAATGATCAGCCGGCATCCGTTGCAGAACGTTCCGCAAGAATTTCTGCCAGTTCAGCAACACTGTAACAGCTGATATCGGGAACAGGCGCCAGCGGGTAGAGCAGTTCGGCCCCACGTTTTATACAGGCAGTTTTCATTTTGGCATTGGCGGCGCCGGCGATGTCCCACCCGTGAGAAGAAACCAGCAAAATGGTTTCCGGCGCGGCACCCAGTTTGGTCGCGGCCCAATCGTACACTTCTATACAAGGTTTATATTTCTGTACATGCTCGGCGCTCAGCACCATTTCGAAATACGAAATCAGACCAGTCCTGTGCATCCTGTCAAGCACGACCCGGCTGGGCGAATTGGTGAGTGCCGCAAGACGAAATCCGAGGTCTTTCAGTTTGGAAAGTCCCTCCTGCACACCCTCGTGCAAAGGCAGGTGTTTCATTACTTCAAGAAGGTCATCTATGTCATGGTCAGAGATCGTCTTGCCGAAAAGACCCGCCGTCATTTGCATGGTAGCCTGGGCAATTGATGAAAAATCGTTGAACTGCACGGTGCAATTGTCCACGAAGCAATATTGCATAAACACTTCAAACCACATCCGGTATCCCATCTTTGAGTTCATCAGGGCATTAACTCTTTTTTCAATTTCCGACATGTCGAGCAATGTCTCATACACATCAAACAAAATTAATTTCGGTGTAGGCAATGGGTTTGGCGTCATCTTGTGCTGCTGGTATTTTGCAATGATAACAGATTCGATTTATTAGCTGGTTCCCAAAATAAGATAATGCGCTGATCTAAAGAAAAAATCCTCAGACATTCGTTGAAACATCGGATTTGGCATTTGTGTTCTCACAGAAATATTAATGGTATTAATGAAGGCCGCTGGCGATATGGCACGATTTTTTATTTATTTTTTTAAACATAAAACAACATGGGAAATCTCCTTTACATCATTGCCGTTATTCTTGTGATTGCCTGGGCCCTTGGCTATTTCGCATTTCATGTGACAGGTGGACTCATCCACGTCCTTCTGGTTATAGCTGTAATTGCTGTTATCCTTCAGGTAGTTCGGGGGAACAGGTAGTGTAACGTAAACTCACCACAAAAAATAAGGCCTCATCCGGCAATTCCAATGAGGCCTTTTTACCTTTTCAACCATAAGGCGCATGTGCGGATATTTTACCGCACATGCACCCCTGGTTCTATCACTTCTTCAGATACCCATAATATTCATCGTCGGTGGCACAATCCCACCATACCGGCATGCTCCAGATGTTTGGATCCGTTGCATGAGTATTTATGGCAAGCACATTTGTAAGGTTATAATTTAATTCAAGCGTGGTAGGCAAACTCCATCGACGTGGCCAATACCGCGGATCCATTTTTGAACCGCCGGTATATTGTGCCGTGCCCGCAAATAAAGGTCCACGGTCGTAGCCCGGGTAAACAATACCATACCCGGCGATATTACCGGCACTGTAATTAAACCGACGCATATCATTCCAGTTCTCGATACTGCACCCCATGGCAAGATATTTTTGCAACATGATGTCGGTCATAGTTAAACCACCTGCTCCCTGGGTGACCGCATTACTCGTGAGGTACATATTCATTGCTGCAGGGTTCATCGGTGCCATATCAGGATTGGTCGCCGTAAACCCGCTTGCCGCCCATGAGGTCAGTTTATCCTGCATCATATTCATATGCGCCTGGATTCCCGTAGTGTAGGCAGTGTAAGCCGTTGCGTTATCACCTTTGCGCAGGGAAACTTCAGCCTTGATAAAACACATTTCATGATAGGTCAGTATCTCCTGGTCCGAAACTGGCCGGGTCTGGAAGGAACCGGTAGAAGCAATAGC
>JBDTEB010000540.1:0-5509 GCA_039922795.1 Chitinophagaceae bacterium | reverse complement strand
CTTCCGGCGTTGGTTAAACGCAGTTTTGACGAGTGAAAACAGCGCGCGTTCACTTTTTATGTGAGGTTTTACTTTCAATGCCCGAAGCCTGATCACTGCACTTTTTACTTTCGGGGGCGGGGTAAATGATGCTTCCCCCACCTCAAATAAATAATCCACCGCAAAAAACGCCTGGATGAGAACGCTGGTTACCCCGTACACCTTACTACCAGCCGGTGATGCCACCCTTTGGGCTACTTCTTTCTGAAACATTCCCACCATACAATCCACCTGGTCTTTCCACTCTACAACTTTAAAAAGAATCTGGCTCGAAATGTTGTAGGGGAAATTTCCGACCAGGGTAAAATTCTTTTCAAAAGGAACAGGCGTATTTAAAATATCCGCCTCAATCAATTTGGCGGCGATATCGGGATATTTTTTACCGAGATAGGCTATCTTCTCCCTGTCGAGTTCAATAGCTTTAAAATCGATGGAAGGGATTTTTATCAGGTATTTAGTGATGGCCCCTGCACCCGGACCAACCTCCAGCAATTGCTCAAAAGGATATTGCTGCAAGGCGGCCACAATTTTCTGGCAGACATTTTCATCATGCAGGAAATGCTGACCCAGTGATTTTTTGATCGTGAACATGCACAGCAAAAATACATTTTAGGCAGATGGGGCAAAGTTTTAATTGACCGCCGCTCTCTGCGTGGGAAAGCCTAAATTTACCCATCAAAATTACCACGGAAATGAGTCAACCGGTTGCTGAAATAATGAAACCCGTAATAGGCATCTCCACCGGAGACCTTAACGGTATAGGGATGGAACTGATCATCAAAACCGTTTCTGATCCCCGAATTCTTGAACTCTGTACCCCGGTAATATTTGGCTCCAACAAGTTCATCAACTTCTACCGCAAATTTTCTCCGGAAATCAATTTCACATTTCAGATTGTAAAAGACTTTACCAGGCTCGCCCCCAAACAGGTGCACCTGGTGAGCTGCTGGGAGGAAGAGGTATCCATTCAGCCCGGCCAGCTTACAGATGAAGGGGGTGCGTACGCGGTGAAATCCCTGATCGCAGCAACAGAAGCTTTGAAAGAACAGCATATTAATGGCCTTGTTACTGCGCCTATTCACAAAAAGAATGTTCAGTCCGAGACCTTTAATTTTACGGGACATACGCCCTTTCTGCGACAATTTTTTGGTGTCCGCGATGTGCTCATGCTGATGACGGCAGAAAATATGAAAGTGGGTTTGGTGACGGAGCATATACCGGTATCGGAAGTGGCAAACTTCATCACCAAAGATGCCATTCTCTCGAAACTCCAGATCATGAAAGATAGCCTGATCAGAGATTTCGGCATCGATAAACCAAAGATTGCCGTGCTGGCACTTAACCCCCACGCAGGAGATGACGGCCTGATTGGGGATGAAGAAAAAAGAATTATTTCTCCGGCAATAGCTCAGTTCCATGATAAAGGCTCCGCAATTGTGATGGGACCATATAGCGCTGACGCATTTTTTGCCAGGGGTTTACATGAAAAATTTGATGCAGTGCTTGCAATGTATCACGATCAGGGTCTGATCCCCTTTAAGTCGCTTGCCAATGGCGAAGGCACCAATTACACTGCCGGTTTGCCTTTCGTACGTACCTCACCAGATCACGGAACAGCATTCGACATCGCCGGAAAAAATCGTGCTGATCCTTCATCATTTATTCATGCGATTTTCCAGTGCATCGACATTGCCAGGCAGAGAAAAGAGTATGCTGATAATCATCGCAACCCGCTTAAAAAAGTTACGGCACAAATCATGGCCAATGCAGTTGATGAAAGGATCCAGGAAGAAGGATGATCTATAAGAATACGGAGTCTTTCAGTCCTTTATTAATGATGTAGTTAGTGTAGGTGATCTCAAGTTTGCCTTTGTTTGCAGTCGCGGGATTTACATCTTTCTTTTTCGTGGTCCCGTCATCATAATCGAAGGTCACTCCCTTCGGCAATTTGTATTCTTTGGTATTGAAAGTAAATATCGCCTTGTCTGGTAAGGCATAGGCCGCAAATCTGCCATAAATCATCTCCAGTTCGTAAGTGCCGTTGTCACGGGTTGTAGTCCGCGCTTTCAAGATCAGTAATCTGGCCTCATCGACGTACAGCGTTGACAAAACGATCTCTCCGTTCTCATCCTTTGGAAGCAGTTTAATAACTGTAACACCCAACCCGTTGATTTTATCCTCACCGGAAGGAATTGCCGTGAATTGTTTATTATTCATCAGGTTACCTAAACTAATGCTCACTGCCCCTTTCGGAACCAGGGAAATCCCTTTGTCGTTCTTAATTTTCAATTTATCGGGATACCTGAAATAAATGGTTACATCAGATTGAGGCACTTTAAGAAAAGGTACGTTGGTTTTCATCACACCCTCGGCCTGGTAGTCGCGAACGGACTCAATTTTGGCTTTTACTTTCTGGATCAATGCCGATGCATCCTGAGCCCGGATGGCAAAAGCCGACAGGGAAAGGAATATGGTAATGGTTATTTTCAACATAATCAAGTTAGAATATCTTTTCGATTAAATATGACCACAGCTGATCCAACAAATAGGAATATGTAGGTCAGCAGCACGCTCATGCTTTTCATTATTGCAGGAAGATTTTCGATCGATCCCGCTATCGCTTCACCCTCACCGTTTGATTTGGAATAGAAAAATCCCTTCCAGGCAAGCATATGTGAGGTGAATAAAAACGGCTTTATCGTTTGGTCGTAAATCGGGATCTGCATCTCTGAAAGGATGGTAAAGACAATCACGATGCTAATGGTGGAAACAATGGGGCCGATGGAATTTTCTGCAAAGATCGAGAGCAGGAAAGCCAGCGCGGCAACTGTTGTAAGGGCAACTGCGGCATATGCAAACGCAGCGATGTATCTCCACAAAATGTCAGAACGCTGAATCTGTTCCACCACATCGTTGCGCGTTATGATCATGTCGTTGGTACCGAAAAGCCAGATGCTGAGCACCAGTGAAAGCAGTGCCATCCAAATCAGAAGCATTACAGTATAAATAACGCAGGCTGTAAATTTGATCAGCATGAACCTGGTGCGGCTAACAGGTCGGGTAAGCAATAAACGCAGTGTGCCCATATTGGCTTCACCCGCAATGGAATCGCCGGCAACGAGTGCTACCAGTAAGGGAACATGGATCAGCAATAAATTCAATATGATAAAACACACGAGGTAGCCATTCAGTACCAACTTATAGGGTATCTCTATAGAATCTTTCATTCCACCCATAAGAAATTCAAGGTAGGAAACCCCATCGGCCTTCAGGGCTACCTGCACTATCAATACCATTGCCGCAATCGCAGCAAAACTGATATAGGTTCGCGGTCGCCTGAAGATCTTGAAAAGTTCAATTTGCAAAAGTGCCAACATGTTGTTTCCCTGCTGTAACGTGTAAAAAATAATTCTCCAGTGAATTTTTTGTCTGTAGTGACAGTACCCCGATCCCCTGTTGTACAAGATCGTAATTGAGGGCGGGTATCTGCTCTCTGTGCATCTGCAGTAAAACTTTTTGCTCATCAAAACCCGTAACAACTTTTTGCCATGGCGATGAAGTCAAATAATTGCGGGTTTTTTCTGAATCAGTTGTCTCGAGTTCTACCACTGTCTTTGCCGGGTCCACCAGTTCATCTACCCTTCCTTCAACAACCTTACTGCCATGATCGATGATGATCATTCGTGTTGCGATCTGTTCAATCTCACTGAGCAGATGGGAAGAAACGATGACTGTTTTATCCATATGATGACAGAGATGCATGATCAGGTTACGCATATCTGCGATGCCTTGCGGGTCTAGTCCATTCGTTGGTTCGTCCAGTATTATAAGCTGCGGATCATGCACGAGGGCAACGGCGATACCCAAACGCTGTTTCATTCCCTGCGAATATGTTTTTACCCTGCTCTCGGCCCTGTCTGCCAATCCTACAAGTTCCAGCTGCTCCATCATCCTCTTCCTGGAGAAATCAACCTGGTTCATTTTCGCAAAAAGGGAAAGATTTTCAATGCCGCTTAGATACTTATAAAGATCCGGTCTTTCGATCACTGCGCCTACCTGCTGCAATATTTCCCTGCGATGCGTTTTAAGATTCAGTCCAAAGAGTTCAATCTCACCTCCACTTGGCCTGATAAGAGTCAGAAGCATCCGGATGGTGGTCGACTTTCCGGCCCCATTCTGCCCGAGAAAGCCGTAAATATCAGAGCGCTCAACGGAGAAGCTGAGATCCTGCACAGCCTTAAGGCTTCCAAATGACTTACTTAATGATTTTACCTGAACAATTGCTGACATAAAAAATAGCCTGGTATACTTTGAAGATAACAGGATATACCTTGATTTGTTGTCCTTATTAAAATGCCTTCATCGATTTTTCACGGAAAGATAGCTCTGCAGGTTTTTCACGTAAAGGGTAAATGCTGCAATTCCGCTGGGGGTAATGGTACAACAGGTCTGGGGGTAATTGTCTTTGAATTGCTTAACCACATTTATATAACCCGCTTCTTTGAGCTTATTAATCTGTACACTCAGGTTTCCGGCAGTGGAATTGGTCTGCTCGCGCAGATGGGTAAAACCGGCTTCTTTCTCACTAACCAGTAGCGATATGATGCCCAGGCGAAGTTGAGAATGGAGGATAGGATCGAGGTCTTTGAACATCCGGTAACTTCTGTGGTTTCAAAGAATTAATTGGCCTGGGTCAAAAAATATTTGGTACTGGCTTCCCCCCATTTCGGACTTAGATTTGTTGCCGGCTTAAAGGTGCTAAACATAGACAGTGCCTTTTTGAACATTTCTTTTGCCGCAGTTTTACCGCCACCAAATTGTTCAGGTGTGTAAAATTTTGATTGTCCTTCCAGATAAACAGGTCTTGGATTCGTTGGATCCATTGCCTTCGCCTTTTCGAGATTTGACGCAGACACGGCACCATATTGCATATAGCGGCTTTGTGGATCCACCATCATATGTGCACTTGCGATCATGCTCCGGATGACACAGGTTTCAGAATTTTCTTTTCCGGCGAGTGTTTCTGCCTTTTTGAGAAGTGCGTCAGCCTTGTCGGCAATTATATCCACCTTGCTTTTATCTTCCATCATGAGAGCGCTCATCACTGATGCGTAACTGGCGTAATAATAAGGCAGCCATTGCGTTTTCTCCGCATCACCGATCCTGGTAAAATTGTCAGCCAAAGGCGTAAATGCATCCGCGCCTTTTGCATTGGCACTGTCCAGCTTGGAAATGTTCTGCATCATGGCTTTTTCATAACGCTCGCTTTGGGCATAGGCACTGGCTGTAATCAGCAATAGTGTTGAGAATAATAACCGTTTCATATTTTTCGTTTATAGATTACTGTTAATAATATCATCTGATCTGTCTTCACCAAAACTGATGAAGCATCCCAAAAAGATAAATCTTTTTGAGGGTGGTGTCACCGCCTCTTTTCCAAGCCCCGAATAAGAATAATTGTACCCATATA
>JBDTEB010000539.1:0-10762 GCA_039922795.1 Chitinophagaceae bacterium | reverse complement strand
CCGGTATCTCTTAAAAAATTACGCAGCAATCGTGGTCCAAACTGCGCTGCAGCAATGGAGAGCGGAACCATGATGATTGAAAATACAACCCCCATAGTACCAATAATGGCAGCAGCAATAGTAAGCAACAAAGTACGCATTGAATCTGCATCACTTATGTACAACCAGGTAATCGCATCTTTATCCCTGGCGGACATATGATCCAGTGAGCTTGTACCATACCAAACCACTGCGGCCAAAGCCATCATGACTAAAGGCACAAACCAATAACTTGACGTTAAGGAATCCCAGATTTTGCGAAGATGCGTTGTCATTATTTAGTAAATTCTTTTGACCCTGTAGAGATTGCCCGGACCTAAATTCCTCAAAATATATTCGGCTGGCAGCACTTTATACCTTCATAAAGCAATACTATTTTGTATAAATATCCAGTATTTTACCCTTGCTCATATCGTCATAATTGACAACCCATCCTTCTAGCCGAGCCCCGCCGATAGTCATCTTGTCGATATTTTTCCCTTTACCTTTTTTAACGATGGTAAATGTTTTGCCGTCGCCGGGTTTCATTTCAATTTTGTCGAAAACAGGCACGGATACAGAGTAGAACATCACTTTTAGTATCCGGGATGTGCCGTTTCATTTGAGTGGCTGTAAGGGGAAGCGAAATCATCTGCCGTAAAACCATCGCCTTCGAGAGGCATTATGGGGATATCGAGTCTCCCCCAATCCGTTCCGCTTGTTTGAGCGATCGCTTTGATTGTACTGACCTCATATTCATAGCCACTGCCGCTGCCGTAAGTGGTAACGGGAACTACCTGTACCATTCCGAAAGGTACGGTGGCTGCAGGTCCGGTAAGACCGTTCCAGGTTCGCCACGGTGGATTATAGCCAAGTGCTGCGGAGTCGGTGAGCACTGTTGTTCCGATCAGCGGATTTACGTACTTCGTGAGATGAAGCCTCGATTGGCCACAGAGGAAAGCAGGCAACGTAAGTCCTGCGACAATAAGTCTTCGGATTCTTTTCATAATGGCTTTATTGAAATTGTCTTTCAATTCGTGAACTGTTTTGCAAATATGGGTGATCTGTGTATTGTTATTAATTCATTGGGGTTGTCGAATTGGGTAGTGGGGTAATTCAATATAATCTTTTTGTGGTAATACGGCCGTTCCGCCATTCCCGGGGAATACCGATTGGGTCAAACGTCTTTTTTTCCAACTTAAATAAACCTCTCCTGCAGCAAGCACCGCAAAAACAGGTGCCACGAAATAGACCCATAAATATGCGTATTGACTGGCAGCGAATGCACCAGCAAAAGAGCGTGCAGGATTAAGGCTCATGCCTTAAAAGGGTAATTCTATGATAAGATAAAAATTCCATGCAGTATGTTTGCCAATGCATTTTAAGACTGTCAATCATGATTCATCCTGGTATGTGTGATCGCTGGCGGAAGTTAGTTATAATCCGGTAGAAAGGTGACACAGAAATATTCCGATTAATCACGCAATTATCCAACGCTTTGCGAAGCGAATTCCGGACATCAAAAGCATTTCCCTTTTAATCTTCATTATTTTCGAAAATTAATAACAGCAAACATTTTATTGCCCTTAGAAAAGAAAGCAATACCATCAAACAACTCTTCTCATCATGCAAAGACGCGTTTACTATATGGCGAAGACAGGCTCCATCAAGAACCTGCAACAGCGGTCGGAAACCCTGCCGGATCCCTCGCCAGACGAGGTGAGCATACAGGTAAAAGCAATCGGACTAAACTTCGCCGATGTCTTTGCCATGCAGGGACTCTATAAGGCGGCACCAAAGGAATCGTTTATTCCCGGACTTGAATTTTCCGGTGAAGTGTTGTCGGTCGGTTCAAACGTGAGCGAATATAAAGCAGGTGACCGGGTAATGGGCGCAACCAAATTCGGCGGCTATGTAACCCATATAAACATCAACCACCGGTATGTGATTCCGTTACCCACTGCATGGACTTTTGAGGAAGGAGCGGGTTTTCTCGTGCAGGGGCTCACCGCCTGGTATGCGCTTACAGAACTGGGCAACCTCAAACAAGGGATGACGGTGTTGATTCACAGCGCCGCGGGCGGTGTTGGCATCCTTGCCAACCGGATCTGCAAAACCTTTGGTGCCTTTACTATAGGAACGGTAAGCAGCGAGCGAAAAGTGGACTTTCTGAAAAAAGAAGAATCTTATGATGCCGTGCTGGTGCGTGACGAGCAATTTGTTCAAAAATTAAAATCAACGCTGAACGGCCGTGCACTTCTGCTGGTGATGGAATGTATTGGAGGGAAGATCCTCATGCAAAGCTGGAAAGCGATGGCCCCCACGGGTCGACTAATCGCTTACGGAAGTGCAAGCTTTAGTTCTCATGGCAGCGCTCCGAATTATCTAAGCCTGATCTGGAAGTATCTTCGACGACCAAAGATCGATCCTTTGCGTTTGCCAACCCAGAACAAATCGCTTATGGGATTTAACCTGATTTATCTGTATGAGCAGACGGAATTGATGCACGAAATGCTTGGTAAATTACAAGCGCTTGATCTGAAGCCACAACATATTGGGCACGTGTTTTCATTTGACGAAATGCATACAGCGATAAAACTTTTTCAAAGGGGCGAATCCATCGGGAAGGTGGTAGTGGTTGTGCCTGGCAAGTGAAATTTACTTGACTATTTACTTTATCCAAATTGCGTATCCTGTATCCATTAATCATTGGCTAATCCGGGATGCTGATGAACCAAATATTCGGTGTACCCTTTCTCATCTGCGGTATAAAACAAATCCATGTGAAGGTCTGTCGATAAAGGCCAGTTATTGGCAAGCCTTTCAACCAGATCAGGATTATTAATAAACGGGCGTCCGAAAGCGACGAGGTCGGCGAGTCCCGATTCTATAGCCGCTTCTGCCCGCTCTCTGTCGTTGCCTCCGCAAAGAATAAGGCTGTTGCTGAAATTGCTACGAATAAGGTTTTTTATTTCAACAGGTACTGCCGGAGCACCCATCGAGGAGTGATCAACCAAATGGAGGTAGGCAATGTCAAGATTATTCAATTGTTTCGACAGGTAATCATAAGTTGCGTCTATTTCCGGATAAGGCGACATGTCACCAGCCACCCCATAGGGAGATAATCTTATTCCGGTCTTTTCCTTTCCGATAGCTGCCGCAACAGCGGTTACAACCTCAATAACAAAACGACATCTGTTCTCTATCGTTCCACCATAGTTGTCTGTACGTGTATTGCTTGCAGGAGATAAAAATTGCTCCAGCAAATAACCGTTGGCTCCATGCAATTCAACGCCATCAAAATGTGCAGTAATGGCATGCATTGCGGAACTTGCAAATTCGTTCTTTGCGTGAACAATATCATCGGCTGTCATTTCTTTCGGGACGGGGTGATCCTGCATTTGTTGTGAATCGGTCCACATTTTGCCCGCAGCTTTTATGGCAGAAGGAGCCAGTATCACGGCGCCCTTTGGCATGTTAAGGGGATGGCTGATTCTGCCCGTGTGCATGAGTTGCACAAATATTTTTCCATCATTTCCATGCACCGCACTGGTTACCAGTTTCCATCCCTGAACTTGTTCCTCATTGAATAAGCCCGGAATTCTCGCGTAGCCCAAACCATTGGGTGATGGCGAAGTGCCCTCCGTGATGATCAAGCCAGCGTCTGAGCGTTGACCGTAGTATTTTGCCATTAAAGCATTGGGAATGTTTCCGATGGCCCGGCACCTCGTCATAGGCGCCATCACTATACGGTTACGCAATGTTGTATTACCCACTTTAGTGGCTTCGAATAATTTAGAGTCTTTCATTTATTTGTTTTGTCTCCTTTTCCGGATGGAATGGGGTTACAATGTACATAATTGTACGTTCTTTTCTGAAGCTGTCCGCAGTACCGGTAGGCCTCACCACATCTTTATCTTTGGGCTAAAGCAAAAACAAATGGCAGGTGCCGGGAGTTGCGAACCCGACAAACCCTGCAATAATTATAAGTGTAATTCATCAACGGACTCACTGGCGATCCCCGCAGGGCATTCTTTCTTCGTCAATAGCTTTGAATGGTCAGCTCTACCGGCCTGCCCGTCCACTCAAAGTCAACGGACGAATTCCCGCTAATCTTGTAGCTCACTGCTTTTGAAAACCTAACGGATCTAATGCGCTTGCCCATCACCTGCAAATGAAACTGTGTTTTACGGCCGGTTACATGAACTCCTGCGATGTCGATATGATCTTCCTTGCCTTTGCGATTTGTTGTAAATCTTACCAGTTCATATTGTCCACTGGCTAATGAATGAGGATCCTTTCCATTATCATAAAACCATTCGGATTTTACATTTCCGCCACCGGTTCCACCATAATATTTCAATAGCAGTTCTTTACCGTTATATTGATCCGTGTTCATGATTTCAGCAGACATCGGAATGATACTTCCGGCTTTCACAAATATCGGCAGACTATCGATCGGCGCATTTACTTCTGCCGAATCCCTGTAAGACTCCAGATTATAAAAACCAATCCAGTCACCATCGGGAAACAATACTTTTTTTGTAGTTTCTCCTTTGGTTACCACTGGAGCCACCAGGATATGTTCGCCCCACAGGTATTCATCATTAATATTGTTCAAACGCCTGTTGTTTTCTTCGAAATAATTTACCGGCATCATCAACGGCCTGCCGTTTATCGTATTGTTATACGCCATGGTGTAGTTGTAGGGAAGCAGCTGGTACCGAAGTTTGATATACCTGGTTACCCTGAGTCTCGTTGCGCTGTCCCAGTGGATCGGCTCGGGGGCATAACCGGGAGCTCGGGTGCTGGCATGTGTTCGCATGATCGGGGTAAAGGCGGCAAACTCCAGCCACCTCGAGTATAATTCAGCGTCTTTTGTCATGGCACCCGTAAATCCACCGGCATCGGAATGCATATAGCCAACCCCGCCGAGTCCCATATTAACCATCGACGGTACCTGAGCCTGCAGACCTTCAAAGGTGCGGCTCACATCTCCCGTCCAGGGGAAGGTAGAATATCGCTGCATTCCCGCAGATCCGGATCTGATCAGCGTAAAAATGCGACTGCCTGGAAAATCCTTACGGTAACCATCAAACGCTGTTTTAGCCCAGGCCAATGGATAAATATTATGCACCTCATTATCATTACCCAATGAAAATTTAATGCTGTCGTTTACCAGTTCCGGTTCGGCAAGGTCGAACCACCAGCCCGATATGCCTTCTTTTATTCTTTGCCGGTACATGTTCCAGTAAAATTGCTGCGCTTCGGGTTTAAACATATCCAACAGTCCCGTAGGTGCTCCCGTCCAGAACTTTTCAAATATAAAAGGCTGAGCGGTATCGAATTTATTCTGCGCGAACAGGTGATGATTATTTGCGTAATTAAAATTCTCAGACTGCCGGGTAATATACGTTTCACTGATGGGAATTACTCTGACTCCGCGTTTCCGCAGGTTGCCCAACATCCGCTGCGGGTTTGGAAAACTGTCGTGGCTCCAGTTCTGGTTGCCCATAAATAATTTACTCTTGTACCAGTACAAATCGAATACGACGGCATCCACCGGAATTCCCGCCTGTTGAATCTGATCAACGACATTTGTTATTTCCGTTTCGGATTTGTAACCATACCTGGAAGAAATATATCCCATCGCCCAGCGGGGAGGTAATGGCTGATGCCCCGTTAATTGAGTATAGTTTGCCAGTACATCTCCCATTGAATTTCCCGAAATAAAGTAAAAGCGTATGGTACCTGCGGTGGTAGTAAAATCTATCTGGTCTGCTTTAGTTTTTGCCACATCAAACCAGCTCCTTGCATGATTATCCAAATACAAACCATAACCCCGGTTGGAAAGTAAAAACGGTATGGCGATGTTTAAATCTGTTTGCCCGAATTTGTACCCGCCATGCGCCTGGTTATAATTTTCAAGAACGGTTCCGCGCTTGTTCAGGTCGATTCCCTTGAAGCCGCCTCCATAAATAGCTTCATCAAGGGTGGTGGTAAAATTTACTTTGAGTCCGTCAGATAACACCTGATAATTTTTTGCCGCTGAAAGTGTGTCTCCTTTTTTATTGATAAAGTAAACTGACAGATCTCTCTTTTGCACTATGACCCGCAAGCGGGGAGTAATTAATTCTATTTGATCTCCTTTATCCTTATAAAAGACTTTGACGGTCTGCGGTTTTCCGGTAGTGGAGTAGCTCAACACCTGCTGTTTTGCTTTCTGCTGGTAGGTGACTTCAATAATATCTGCGCTAAAAGGAACTATCCGGATATAACCGTTTTCTGCAGTGATCAGCACTTGTTTACCATCGAAGACGGAAGATTTAAAACCGGTTAACGTCTGAAGATCCTGCGCTATGGCCGGAGAAATGAGGATTGACACAAAACAAAGTGTGGCCAGGAATTTTTTCATGCGATGGTATTTACGGCTTGGCTAAAGCGGGAGCAAGTTACGGAGTTGAGGATAACGCTTATATTAATAACTTACAAATATTATTTGCTTATTCGTGCAGCAGGGAATGGTATGAAACCAAAGCTGGAAAGATTATAAACCCTGATTCTGCCGGAACCGGTAGAATTTAAAACCTGAAAGTCGCCACCACTTCAGCATCCGCCATGGCCAGATCGCCAATATACAGACCCAATTTTCTATAACTTTCAAATTGTTCTTCGTCAAAGAATTGATCCGCTGTAGTTTGGTCGGGAAATGTCGGATGTTTGAGTGCATACTCCCGTACATCGACGCTGACTCCTTCAGTCATTGATGCTTTGATATACAATAAATGTCCGGAGCCTGCTATCTCACCGGGATATTTAATCGTACCAAGGGCGTAGTTTTTTGCAGAGAAGTTTTTTTCGTTCCGTTGCACAAGTCCATGAATATCGATCTCAATCTCCGCACCGAAATCGATACGGCATCTCCTGATCGCACTGGCAAGTCCTTCACATGAAAAACTGGTGTCTTGTTCACTATCACCGAGAACGATAAAAGAGCATCTTCGTCTTACCAGTTCATAAAGACCCATATTGTCAAAGTGACCTCCATCTGACAGGCATACAAAATCTTTTATTGTATTTGTTTGACCGATTAAATCATAGATCAGGTAAGCCAATCCTGATTTTGGTTCGGCATGATCCCAGCAGCTGTTTCTGGGGTTACTGGTCCACCAGCCAAACGCCGCATTGAATATGGTCAATAAAAAAGCAGTTCCCGGTGATGAATGATATCCCTGATTTGGATTCAGCGCAGCTCCTGAAATAGCCATCGCGGTGCCCAGGGTTGGCCCCTTGTCTCCTGTATACTCGGATGTTGGTCGGTATCCGTAATCATGCGATTTCATTTTTACGTTGGCCGAAGGTACTGTCTGACTGAAATCAAATCCACAAAATAAAGGGGAGAAAACAAAAGATTCAGCCTTTCGGTCCTGTCGGTCAAGATCAGTTGCCTGGCTGGCATTGAGGGTAGTATTCAGAATTGGATATGGGCCGAAATATCCCTGGGCATTGGTAAGCTGTGACAAAAACATATCGTCGCCGAGGTCAAATCCTGTAAAGGCATTGGAAGTCCGTTCCCTTTCCGTCCTTCTTCTTGTTGCTCCTAAATATGCCCTCACTAACCGGTTGCGATAAAAATGATGCATTGAAAACTCGTTGACACCAACCATTGCAGAGAAACCAAAAGCCAATCCGGCTGTTCCGACCGCAAGCCCCAATAGAATAAGTAATTTATGCTTATTCAGAATGAATGTCTCAATAAACTCTTTTTTATGAGACACAATAGTCTCAATTAATGCAGGAAAAAAAATAAATATTCCCATGATAAATAAATAGGGACCCGTCTTCGCCAAAATATTCAAAAAAGTGGGCATAAGACCTGTCGATTCCTTTCCGTTCGTTTTTGAACTAGCGGCTGCTTTAACAGCGAAACCAATTATGGCCGACCAGCCTCCCAGTGCCAGAGTGAAATTCTCATGGAAGATTTCAACAAAGGCTCTCCTTCCTAACAAAGAAAAACCGAAAACCACCATCCAGATAAAACCGGCACGGTGAACAATTCCACCCAATCTGCCCCACCATTCTCTTCGTTCATCAGGAAAATATTTTCCGAAAAAAGCCATACGTGCAACAACTACAATGCAAAAGACTTCAAGTATAAGGGGAGGACCAATTGTGAAAGCAATATTCCGATATAGATCCAAATCATGCGGGTAGCATGCAAGCGTTTGTAGCAAGACCCAAACAAGCGACAAAGACAATAGACCGATCAGGGCAGAAGCACCACTGGATACCATGATAAGAGTCCATGCAAGAAACTTATTAAATTTGAAGTCTTTCATATATACATCGTACTCTCCGAGGATCGCAACGAGCAATAGCGTTATAAATGCAATAACCGCAGAAGGCAAAAGTGTAAGGATATGCAGGTAAAATTTGTGACTTGAGTCAAAGTGAAAAATATTGGCTGGTGAAGGTTGCGAATTTGAAAACATTGCAGCGCTCACAAAAAAGGCTCCGGCAAATCCAAGAAGTAAAATAGTCATACTGATGAAAAGAGGTTTATCTCTTTTAATTGGAAGTGGTGACAAACGTTCGCTATAGTAAGATTTCATGCCTAATCCGGCCAGAAAGGCTGCCGGGAGCAAAACACCGATACTCCAGCACATAACGAAAACCCAATTTGTGTTGCCCCATTTTATATAGTTGCCCCATATCGCGTAAAAAAAAGATGCCAAAAAGAATACTGCTAAAAAAGCAAGTAAAATAACCAGCTGATTCAGGATCATATTTCTCATCCAGGTTACACCCACAGTCCATGAATCGGCGGACATTAAACCGGTTTGTGGAGTGAAATAATTACTAAACATGCGTAACCATCGTATCGGCCTGACCTCCTCAGCCAACGGATCAGCCGATTTATCAGCATTTAGCCTGTCACATACTTTTGTTACGGATCCATCTCTTTTAATCCACGCTTCGAGCCAACTGCCTATATACCCACCTCCTGAAACAGTGGAGAGATAATCAAACCTGCTAATAAGTCCTGCTTTTGCGAGACTTTGTAAAATTCCCAGGTTAAATGTTGCAGACCTGATGCCTCCGCCAGAGAGTGCCAGGGCATAGAGGCCCATGGAATTTCCCTTTTTGAGAGTGGAAGTGCCTGTTGTACCTGCGCTTTCAACATGTGTCAACCGGCGATCCTTTACTTTATCACCGGCGACCTTTAGACACTGCTCATTGTAACGCGCCAAGCGATTTTTCTCAATTTCAATAAGTTCCTGTGCAAATACCAGGTCAAAAGAAAGAGGAACTTTATGATTGAGCAGGGATGTGTACAATCTATCATCATTAATTAACAGCTGGTCTACCAATTCAGGATGAAAATTTTTACAGTGGGCAATGGCTTCCCGCTCTAAAGAAGTAGTCACCGCCGCCCAGTCTTCTTCGTCAACCTTATATAATTGCAGAAGCCTTTGTTGGAAAGCATTGTAACCAGCCCCTCCTGCTGCCAGTACAACCTGTATGGGAAGATATTGAAGTTGTTTGGCCAGGATCGACCTCTGGCCTGGAGAAGAATACAAAATCTGACTTATCACCTCCCGCCACGTGAACGGAGCGGGAAAACTCTCACAATCTTCCAGCCTCTTAAAAACATCTGTACCCTGATGACTGAGTATCCATTGAATTACCGAGGTCGACAACTTCATCGTATAGTCTATAATTGCATTATTTAGATCCTCAGCAGGGCTTTCATGGCTTACCCAAACCAACTCTTGCGCTTTTTCCAGAAGTTCAGTAGCCAGTCTTTCGTCTTTATCCAGATACCGCTTACAATTTTTGGAGAACAGGGCCAGCGTATCAAATAATCCCTTTTCCAAAGAGGGGCTTTTAGAGGTAACTGTACCTGAGGTGATTGTATCCTGAACGAGGGTTACAAACGAAACGGCCCTGGCGGTTAAATCTATTACAGCATCCATAGTGGGTTAATTGAATTGTTGTTATGGTTATTTATGACAATACATGGGTTATATTGAAATGCTCCGGCTTTCTTTGTCTTGCTACTTTTTAAAATCCAGGAATTTGCTTAAATCTGATGAGTACCCTTTATAAATTCCTTCGTATAGTCAATATTGTTTCTGGTGCTAACGGGGTCAGCCAACTGTAATGTATTGAGGTTGATCTTTATTATACCCGCTGGCTTTGATAAACATTTGAAACACATTGACTGCAACAGGTGAGGGTACACGTTAGTAAGTCACAAACATAGATCGTCTATCCGCTTGCCGACTGAACAAGAACTGTCAGCGAGAGCTTTACATACTGAACGGAAAAAAGGATCTGGATATCAAGACAGCTTCACCTTGATTTGAGATATTAGTAGAAATCTGAGGCGTGTGAAAACATCAAAGGGGTAGGAAGGAGTTCAAAATAAAGCGAAATTGTTTATGAATTTGTTAACGATATTTATTTCACCCTAATTTCTTTTATTATGTCAGTATGGACACGAAGCTAGCCGGGGCAATGACAGATTTCTTTTCTTATTGCGTATAGACCACTGCCAGCGACTTAAGGTCCCTTGCAAAACAGTCGGTAAGTCGAACCTCAGGTGATCCTAAATGCTTATTCACGTCAACTAGTAGATGCGAGCTCGCAGACCGGGAAGTAGTCGCATGATTGTGAGATTTATATGGGTCTGATTTCAGGTATTTCAGCCCCGAAACTTTTCTCACCCTAAGAAGCGTTA
>JBDTEB010000538.1:0-10522 GCA_039922795.1 Chitinophagaceae bacterium | reverse complement strand
CGCAACGATCAATATAAAACCCTGGATTTTCAACATCGTTTTTTTTTTAAGCACCGATCCTTTTAATAATTTCCATGCAGGCACGGCCGTTGTGATATGGACATTTCCATATTCCCACTTTATCTTCCCCGCCCATAACGGAATAATTCTCCCCTATACCCCAGAACCATTCACCCTTATTCTTGTCCAGGATATACTTCTTAATGAAATCCCAGCTGTTGATGGACCTTTCAAGATATTTACTGTCGTCTGTGATCTGCCAGGCATTAAAATATCCGACCATGGCTTCCGCCTGCGGCCACCAATGTTTTTCTTTGGAAAGATGATCTGAGGCGGGGTCAAACTCATACCACAAACCACCGTCCTTATCCAGCCCTTCATCGGCGGCATCGGCGATCTTTACGGAAATATCTTCTATTTTTTTAATTAGCTCACGGTCACCAATAACCTCAGCCGCTTCCTGTATCAGCCAGGCCGCTTCGATGTCATGACCAAAAGATTGTATGCGACCGTTGACCGTCCATCTATCATCAAAAAATAAAAGCAGGTGATGGGTTTTTGCATCAATAATATGATCTAAAAAAATATGGATAAGTTCCGAGATCCTTTGTTTAAGTCCATCATCCGGCCAGATGCGGTAAAGATTCGCGAAACCTTCGAGTACATGAAGATGAGTATTCATCGACTTCCGTTCATTGGCATCTTTATCACTCAGCCGGGTGTCTTCCATGGCACTCCAGTCACGTGACAGTGCTTCAATATACCCGCCGTATTCTTTGTCGCAACCATGTTCAACAACCGATTTATACAATGCGATAGCCAGCTTCTTTGCGGGCTCATCTTTTCCGGCAAGATAATATTCACTTAATCCATAAATGGCGAAGGATAAGGCATAGACCTGCTTTTTCATGTCAAGCGGATTGCCCCGGTAGTCGACGGTCCAGTAAATCCCGCCATACTCTTTGTCAACGAAATAATTAACCAGGTACTTAAATGCCCGCTCCGCCATCTGCAGATGCTGCGAGCTGCGGGTGATCTGGTATGCAGCAGAAAATGTCCACAGTATGCGACTGTTGAGCACAGACCCTTTTGGCGCCATCAGGTCAATATTGTTTTCATTGTCTATTCTTCCGGCAAAGCCACCGTTCTGTGTGTCCACCGTATGGCAGACCCAGTAAGAAAGAATGTTGGTTAATTCATCCTGTACTTCCTTTCGGTAAATTTCAAGTTCTTTTATCATGCTTTTTTTATAGGCGAACAATTACTTGTAGATATTCTTCAGATCGTTATTAAAAAAAGTGTAGGGATCGTCGTAAAATTTTTTGAAATCAGGCACGCTGATCTGACCCGGATAGGGTGCATAGAAATGTGTTGGACTGCTCTTGTCATTTCTCCATACCAGCACGTAACACAGTTGCATCCCCGGTGCTTTCATTACCGTGAGCAGCACATCGGTCCACCAGTTTGGATTGGGAATCGATTCCAGCCCCGTTTCAGTAAAAGCAGCGAGTTTGCCTTTTTTTATTGCATAGTCGGAAACGATTTTCAACTTCTGTGTAGCCGCTTCGATATTGTATCCGTTGCGACCCATATCTCCATAGTTATCCATGCCAACCAGATCCACCCAGGCATCGCCGGGATATCTTTCCAGGTATTCGGCTTCAGTAGTAAACCTGTTGTCTGGCGAATAAGCGTAAATAAAATTGTGCACCCCAACGCTGTCCCGCAAAAATGAAACGGTGAAACGCCAGATGGACATAAAATCCTCCCGGCTCGTATGGCCCTTCCCCCACCAAAACCAGTCCCCGTCAAACTCATGAAAAGGACGAAAGATCATAGGTACCGCTTTGCCATCTTTCCCTCTGACAGATTTTGCCCATTCTCCGATGCTTCTTAATATGGTTTTGTATTGTTCATTGTTCTTACCGCCTGGTGCTAAATATTTCACTGAAGCGATGGAGACGGTGTCGTTCCAATAAAATCCACCACCGGATAAGGGGTTATTAAAATGCCAGGCAACGGTGATCACTCCGCCCCTGTCGTAGGTATCGGTGACTGATTTTTTTACCTCGGTCTTTGCTTTTTCTATCCGCTCTGGCGATTGGCCGGTAAATCCGCTCAGATCGACACCTATTACGCCGGGATGCGAGCCCGTCACCGATTTCACATCGGAACGATCCAAATCTCCGGCCCAGCCGTGCCCATATTCTATGGCATGCTGGTGACCAAAAAGTGTGTGATCCACTGAAAGCTTTTTAAGGTTTCTAAACAGTGCCTTTGTTTCTGCTGTGGCATTACGGTCGATCGGGCCAACCCCTTTATCGCCTGAAACGCTCATCTTCCGGCTACATGCGCAAAAAAATATGAGGACTATAAACTGGAGAGATTGTTTCAATGATTACTATTTTTTTCTAACTGATATATGACAGATGCCTGAGTTCATCTTCAAATGATCGCCCTGGCATCATTCGTTATTATCTTACGTCCGCCTCTTCGAAATGACCCTGCAAGCGATCCTGTTCACGGAAGGAAGTTTAAAGTTTTACCGAATGTAACCCGATTATAGCAATCAATCGGCAATCCTGCAATGTAGCAGGAATACCTGCGGTTTTATCTAACCAGCAAACATCCGCCGGGTAAAAGTTACCTGCAACAAGATAGCCTTACGGAGACCGGTTGTTCAAAAGTATCAACAGCGAAAAAAAAAGGCTGCTCCAAAAAACGGAGCAGCCTGTTAACTTTTCAGCAACCTGTTTTATTCCTTCCAGGTCTTCTCGCCTTTTTTCATTTTATCCAGCGTTTCGGTGTAGGTCTTTTTATCACCCTCAGCAACAAGTGACAAAGCCTTTTCTTCCCATTTGATGGCTTCTTCTTTCTTGCCGAGTTTGTAAAGAATATTGGCATACGTGTCCATGAATGCGGGATTCTCCCTGTCTTTGAACGAACGCTTGCTCCATTCAAGGGCATCGGTCACACAGGTCATGTCCTTACAATTTTCAAAAACTGTCCAGGCATACATATTCAGTTCTTCCGGCGATGCTTTTGCACCATACACTTTCATATAATCCTGCACGGCTGACTGGAAGCCATTCCAGTCCTGCTTGCTTTGAAAATAAATGACTTTGGTGGAGGAAATAATCTCCGGAGCAAGTTTCGGATATTTGGTCGATAACTGGGAATTTAGGGCGGCCCAGTCTGGGGCTACGGCATTCCTGGAAAAAAGAATTGGATATAATTCTGTCTGCTTGATGATGCCCGACAATTTATTCGCGGCTGCGCCTGCACCCATGACGGCATCATACTTCTCGCCGTTGTTCATGATAAAGGCAAATCCATCATCTCTTGACGAATTGGTGAAGCGGTCGATAAAGGCAATATTTTCTTTTGTGAACAGGTCCTTTTGCGTTTTCAGATATTCCTGCGAGATCGTTTTTGCTACTGACTTATCGTAAGCAGCATCTGCGGCGATGGCTACCCGTCTCATAAATTCCGGATCCCTGTTTCCGGCCTTGTATTTGTCCAGCATCACATAATATTGTTTGTCCGGATCGAGCGCATCTTTTCCTTTGGCAATAAAAACATCCGCCGGTGAGGAGCCGATAGCGCGGTGTACCAGTTTTCCGTCCGGACTAAGAAACAGGTAGGTTGGGAAAACGTTAACCTTATAATCCGTCATGATCATGTGTGCATCGGCATACCATTTCTTCACATTGTCATTGTCTTCTTTCGAAGTGTCAAGCTGCACTTTTACGTTGATGAAATTCTTGTTGAAAAATGATCCCACATTCTCCAGCGGAAAAATATTTGCCGCCATCATTTTACATGGGCCACACCAGGTGGTAAAAGCATCCATAAAAATGTATTTATTCTCTGTTTTTGCTTTTGCCAGGATTTCCTTCCAGGTCATTCCATGTTCGAAAACCATACCTGACTGAGCGAAAATGAATGAAGGAATGAGGAGAAGAAGTAGGAGTGTTTTTTTCATGATTTAAGTTTTGAATATGTTTAAAGATAAACAAATAAATGTCGGAAGTCCGGTCAGCTTTGGCGGAGTGGACGCCGTTTGTGGTATTTGATGGGAGCACAGGAAGATACTGAATTGCTACAGGCTATTTTCACCTATCATTCATCAATATTATTTCGGGAACCGATCGTTAATTTGGTTTAGTTTACCCGCCCCGTTAACGTGGACCGGCAATAAAGTTTGAGCCAGGTTATGCGGATACTTTTATTTTTAACAGTAAATATTCAGCCATGTTTCAAGCGTTTAACCAGGCACTAATAGCATTGATCAAAACAGATGGCAGGCTGAAACAGATCTCCAGGGGGGAGATGCTGCTTAGGGAAGGTGAAGCCGAACAACATATTTACCTCATAGAGACGGGCACTGTGCGGGTTTTTCTTCTTTCAGCTTGTGAGGAGATGACAATTCGTTTTGGATACGAGGGATCTATCGTCAATTCCCTCTCTTCTTTTATCACTGGTAAACCTTCGGAATTGTATATCGAGGCCATCAGGAAAACATCTTTGCGGATGATCAGCAAATCGCAGTTTTCCGAATTAGTGTATCGCACACCTGAAAATATGAAGGGCTATATTTCCCTGATGGAGTTGCTGGTGACGCAACAAATCGAAAGAGAGATAGACCTGCTGACGATTTCACCCACCGTAAGATTACAAAGAGTGCTGGAGAGAAGTCCGAATCTCTTTCAGCAGGTTCCCTTAAAATATATTGCTTCCTATCTGCGGATGACGCCGGAAACCTTGAGCCGGATTCGAAATCCTTGATACAGATCAAGGCTTTGTTCACCCGTTCATCAGACTTTTGATGAAATTTTTACACCATGACATTCGATTCGAAACAATTGATTGACGATTTGTCTGCGAGGGTAAGCAGGGCAAGCACTGCGGTCGCAAGATTCCGGGCGATGGATGATTTCTTGTTAAACGAAAAGCAGGACGGTGCGACCTGGAGCGTTCTGGAGTGTATTGAACATTTGAATTTGTACGGAGACTATTATCTGCCGGAGATCGAGCGTTCCATTCTGGCCGGAACCAAGGGCACTCATGGGCCGGACTTTAAAAGCGGGATACTGGGAGGCTATTTTGCCAAACTGATGCAGGTGTCACCGGATGGCCGGATGAAGAAGATGAAGACTCCGCGGGACAAGAACCCTGCAGGCTCTTTACTCACCAATCTCACGATCGAAAGGTTTCTCAATCAGCAGGACCGTCTGCTGGCCCTGCTCGAACAAGCGCGGAGGATTGATCTCACCAGGGCCAAAACCTCCGTTTCCATTTCGAAGTTTGTGCGGCTTAGGCTTGGGGATACCTTCCGGTTTTTCATTTATCATATAGAGAGGCATGTGATGCAGGCAGAGAAGGTGGCCGGGCATTCCGTTCCCCTTATGGAGCGGGTTTCCTCTTGATGCCCGGGTTGGAAAAGGCTTCCTTTCGGGTCTGCGGGCGGGCTGCAGTCCATCAGCCAGGACTTTTTTTGCATCAGCCTGGTGGCCTGTACCTTGCGTGCCTGTTGCATCTGAATGAAGAATCTTGAGATAAGTGAGAAAAAGACTGTTTTAAATTTGGTACAGATCGTATAATCCCTATTTTTGCAATCCGTTTTTAAGCCTTGTAACACGGGGTACGAAAAAGGATGATTCCGTAGCTCAGTTGGTAGAGCAATACACTTTTAATGTATGGGTCCTGGGTCCGAGTCCCAGCGGGATCACATAGATAGATATCAACTCTCTACAAAATCGCTCGAAAACCCTGCAAATCAAGTTATTTGCAGGGTTTTTTGTTTTTAGGAACTTCCAAAAACAATCAAACAATAACAATATTCTGGTGCGGTATTAGTGCGGTCGCCGCACTTTGGATATTCGACCGCACTAATTGCTTGCAAACTGTTGATAATTAAGCTGTTCAAAATAAGAACAGCTGTCTTCAAGGTGGCTAAAACGTTTAAATTTTAAACATTAAAAGCCATTAACATGATTCAGAATCTTAAGACACTTTTTTTTCTCAAAAAAGGTAGAGAGTACAAAGGAGGGCCGATGCCCATTTATCTAAGAATTACTATTGATGGCGCAAGAGCAGAAGCGTCGATCCAGCGAAGTTGTGAACCGAAGAAGTGGAGCCAAAGAAACGGCAGAGCGATTGGGACAAAAACGGAGGTGGTTGTCCTTAATACGCATCTGGACATCATTCAAGGGAACATTTTCCAAATCCAGCGAGCATGCGCCCTAGCTGTTAAGAAGCTAAGTGCTAAAGAGTTTATCACCAATCTTTTTCAAACGGAGAACACAGCCGATCATTCACTTATGAATGTTTTCAAGGAACACAATTCGCAATTTGAAAAACTGGTAGGAAAAGAATTCTCCTATGGTACGTTGAAGAAGTTTAAAACTGCTCTTTCTCACCTGGAAAATTTCGTTGAATGGAAGTTTCAGAAAAAGGATGTTGATCTAGCGATGATCAACCATCTATTTGTAAAGGACTTCGAATTTTACCTCAAGACCATTCCGCAAATGCAGCATAACACTGCAATGAGCAATATCAAAAAGCTGAAAAAGATCACCCGATTTTGCGTCGCAAACGAGTGGCTGGCAATTGATCCGTTCAAATCTTACAAGATTACCACAAAGGAAACTCATCGTGTTTTCTTGATGCATGATGAGCTTGAATTTTTGCAGTCTAAGGTCTTCACTAACACGCGGCTTGACCAGGTGAGAGATATCTTCATTTTCAGTTGTTATACTGGCCTGGCGTATTCTGATGTGATAAAGCTAATGCCAAAGGACGTTTCTGTTGGGATAGATGGCGAGCAGTGGATTTTTACCAATAGGACCAAAACTGATTCACAATCCAGAATACCATTGTTGCCCGTTGCAAAGGGCTTAATTGAAAAGTATAGCAAGAATCCTAAGATCGTATCATCCGGCCGATTGCTGCCAAATCTTAGCAATGAAAAGTTGAATGCTTATTTAAAGGAGATCAGTGTGCTCTGCGGACTAAAAAATGAATTGACCTTCCATTGCGCACGTCACACTTTCGCGACGACTGTGACTTTGACAAACGGGGTTCCGATCGAGACAGTAGGGAAGATGTTAGGTCACAAGAGCCTAAGGACAACTCAGATTTATGCAAAAATTTTGGATAGCAAGGTAAGTGAGGATATGAAGATGCTTAGGTCGCGGTTGCAGAATAATAAGGATGATAATCCGAAAAAGTGGTCGAACTTCCAAACAACAATCCAGCAGACAGAATTGGACCAACTAACAGATAGATATGGAGAAGATGAAAATCAAAAGACAACGTTTTAAGTCAGGTGCTGTAATAAAAATAATGTTGTCTGATAATAAAAGGGTTCTCGGTAGGCTCCTGCCTGGAGTAGCTTCCGGTATTTGCGTATATGCTTATCTCATAAAAAGTGACCTATCAATTTTACCTATTCATTCTATAATTAAAAGTAAAATCATTTTTCAATGCAGTGTATTCAAAGATATCATAACTGTAGTCGGTAATTAACAGTGTACAGGAATCGGCAATTAAGAGTGCACAGCAGTTTCGTGTGTAAACATGCAGAAGGTCGGTTTATAAAGACGCATGATCAGGGAATATATCTAGTGCCTTTTAGGCGGTTGCGTTCAAAATAGTTTTTCTGTTTTTTGAGCGGAAGCTTTATCCGGATAATTTGATGATCTCGCAGTGATAAACTAACCGGTCAAGAATGGCTGTTGTAATTTCTTCATCACCGATGGTTCCACCCATTCCTTTGGTGACCTACTGGTCGTAATCACGAGGGATACTTTTTCATGCTGCGCGTTGATTAAATGAAAAAACACATTGCCTTCATTACGCGCCATGCTGAAGGTCATGATATGGTCGATTACGATTAGATGCGCGGTGGATAGTCGCCTGTATTCCACTTGCGCAGATCTCGACACGTCCCTGGTCCGGGGCATCGTCTTGATGTGATCCATTGGTCTGAATTAAGCCTTGTATCCACTGCCAATTGCATGATGGCACAGACCTGCAGCCAGGAATGTTTTACCAATACCGTTTGGCCTATAATAACCATATTAAAGGTTTGATCCAGCCAGGTGAACTCTTTTAATTGTTCAAGTGAATTTCAATTTTCTCTCGCAGTTGCAGCCTAAAAGTAATTGCTCATTAATCGTAAAGGTTTAATTCTTTGATATACTATTACATTATTGGTTAATCTACAAAGGCCTTCCTTTTAGGAAAAGCCGCCTCATTCCTGTATTGGCGAGGCGGCCTTTTTGTTATTTTTACTGTTTAAGAACTTGCACGCTTCTCCAACTGAAGCCATCAAAAGCCTGTATGGTGTAAGTGCCCTTCAACAGACCGCCGAGACTAATCGTTGCATTGGAAATACCAGAAAATTTATAAGTTTTCTTAATGTTAGCCATTTGGTCTAGTACTTTTATTTGGTAAATTAATGCTGCCTGTTTATTTGTGTTCTTGGCATTTTGGGATTCTGCAATAGAGACACTCACTTTATCACTTGCAGGATTCGGAGAGGCTTTCAACCCAAAAGAGCTCCCACAGTTGCTATAAATAGTCACCCCATTCTTTTTGGTCCCGCAAACATTTGTAGCCTCAACTGAAACACCGCCGCCTCCGGCAACATCAACATATGTTGATGAACTATAGGGGCTAGCTATATACCAACTGCCAGATGAGGGATTGTCAACAGTCCAATTCCAGCTTGTGGCACTACTTGGCGAGCTGGCATTTAGCAGCCAACTTTGATACCCATTATAGCATGATCCACTTTGAGAAGAAGAGAGATTGATTATCGGAACTCCTACAACAACTTGACGGGTTAGATTTACTACTCCATTAGGCGTAGTAACTGAAGCAGTCAAGGTTACTAAGTTACCTGAATTAGTGGTAGCCGTAGCCGTAAGGTCCCGATTGTTGAGTCCTGAAGGCGAAATAGAAAGAACTCCCGTAGGAGATGAAGTCCAACTGACTGGATACGGAGTGTTTACTGAAAAAACTTGGGATGAACCTGAGCAAATGAGAGCGCTGCTAGGAGTGATCGGAGGAACTTCACTAATTGAAATGCTAGATAGACGAACATCTGCGAAGTAGGACGTAGTATTAAAATTCGGATATGTACCAATAAGAAGAAGTGATTCGCCAAGACCGGTAAAAAACGGGACTTGGATACTATTAGACGCACTTAGAATAGTGTTGTAAATAGTTGGAAAGGATAAGTTTGCGGTATTATTGTAACCGGAAATATATGAAGAGCCACAAACACTGCTTGTCGTAGGCAATGTCGACGCCACGCCGATTCTCATGTTAGGATAGGGCGCACTAGAATTGTTAATAGTCGCAGATGCAGTCACTGAAATAGCGTAACCATGCCCGGTACTGAAAGGATAACTAATTGCATATCCGGTCCCAAATAATACATTTGACAAAGTGCTGTAACTTGCTGGAACAGATAAATAGGTTCCATAAGAATGGGGCGACCCGGCAAATGTTGTATGGGTATAACCCTGCTCAACGACAGCTGGATCAAATTGATTACAAGTAGTAGAACTGAGCCCGCTTGTATAATCGAAAGTAAACGTTTGAGCTGTTAAAAAATTACAATGGAACAATGCAGATAAGAAAACGACAATCAGGATTTTACTATTTTGGGAATAAAACTTCATAATAGGATTTTTTTTAAATTACTTGAAGGGCTTTGCAAAAAAATAACGAATGGGGCATTCTCTAAACAATAGCGGGAAGTAAGTCATTTACAAGTTGTGCTTTGCTAGTTTAGGAACGGCGGACTAGTATCGGTGGCAGAAGTGTCCATTGTGGCTATATTCATCGTTTATTGTTGGAGCGCAATCTTTCAGCAATGGAAAATTAGATCTAAATATCATGGTTTGCTAACCATTATAACATAATTTTAATTATATCTCTGAAAATTGATTTGTATTCTTAGAAAAAATACTTTCTATATACCCGTAACAAAGACGTAATACTATGAAAACAACTATTCTAGTTTTGTTAGCATTCTTTTTTATCCTTCAAAACGCAAGATGTCAAAATTCTTACGGATTAAAAGGAGGTATCAATCTGGCTCACCAGAAGTATGCTGTTGACGCCTCACCTTCGTTCCCTGCGAAAACTTATCAAACTAAGTCTATATTCGGCTATCGATTTGGAGGATTCTTTAAAACTAAAATCGTCGGCCGGCTTTGGTTTTCTACTGCCGTCAATTTTTCCTCAATTGGAGCAAAACAACAATATCTTGTTCAAATGAACAATGATCTGGTGGAGCAATATTTTAATGAAAGGGTCGGTTATTTGGAAGTGCCCTTGTGGATTCAATATAATTTGAAACGCTTTTATGTTAGTGCCGGTCCTTCTGTTTCCTTCAAGCTGTATGCTCAAACTTCCTTACCGTCAGGTGAGTTACGCTATAATACAATCGACGTGGCAGGAGCTTTTTCAGGAGGATATCGTATTTCTAAAAGATGGGATATTA
>JBDTEB010000537.1:0-3032 GCA_039922795.1 Chitinophagaceae bacterium | reverse complement strand
GATGGATTGATCTACCCGGGCACCTTGTTTCCTGTGGGAACCTCGGCGCAAGCCGCAAAAAGTGCAGCTGCCATAAAAACGCCACTGTCCGGAGTGGTCAGGGTAATCGTGATACTGGCTGATTTTTCAGACAAGCCGATGACAACTCCAAAAGAGCACTTCGAAGACCTGTTTTTTTCAGTTGGCAAGGTGGCCACAGGCAGCGTGAGAGAATATTACCGGGAGGTGACTCACGGCAAAATAGATATTCAGGGCGAAGTGGTGGGAGCATACCGTATGCCAAAAACGATAGCCCAATACGCTCATGGAGATTCAGGCACCGGGAACACATTGCCCAATGCCAGAACACTGGCAAAAGACGCCGCGGTAGCGGCTAATCCGGCCATTAATTTTGCCAACTATGATAATGATAAAGATGGCTTCGTGGATGCTTTCATCGTAATACATGCAGGACGAGGCGGAGAGGAAACAGGTAATGCCAACGATATTTGGTCACACAAATGGGTGCTTGATGGTGGCGCCTACAATGCGGATGGTTCCAGAATATACGCCTATCTCACCGTGCCCGAAGATTGCAAGCTGGGGGTTTGCGCGCATGAACTGGGTCACCTGCTTTTCGGCTTCCCGGATCTTTACGATGCGGATTATTCTAGTGAAGGTATAGGCAACTGGTGCCTGATGGCCGGCGGAAGCTGGAACAACGGTGGGCTGACACCAGCTCATCCGAGTGCCTGGTGCAAGGCGCAACAGAATTGGGTAACTACCGTAAACCAGGTCGGCAACCAGGATGGTATTACGATCGAAGATGTAAAAACAGGCTTTAAGGTTCATAGGCTCTGGAAAAATGGAACGGCAGGAAAAGAATATTTTCTGGTTGAAAACAGGCAGAAAACGCTTTTTGACAAATTTCTCCCAGGGTCAGGCTTATTGATCTGGCATATCGATGAGGCGATTTCAGGAAATACCAACGATTCACATTATCAGGTAGCCCTGATGCAAGCTGACGGCAAGAAAGATCTAGAGAAAAATGCCAACCGTGGAGATGCGGGCGATTGTTTTCCCGGAACAGCGGCAAAAAAGGATTTTACAGACAGTTCCACTCCCGGTTCCAAATCTTACGCCGGTTCAGCCACCTCTGTTTCTGTCACAAATATCGTTGTTGAACGGGCAAACATTATTGCCAATTTCAAGGTAACCGCCTCAACCCGGCTGACACCCGTTGCCCGGCAAACGATCGCGGAGATCCTGAAAACAGACGCAGCAAAAAATATCGATATGAAATTTGCGCTTCCGACGGCGGGCCTTGCTGCGATGCCGGATTTGGAATCGGTATCACTTGAGCAGAGGGTTGATTATCTGGAAACCCTGCTCTCTTCGCTTCAGTCATCAGGGGAAAAAAAGCTGGAAGATTTTGGAGGGAATGAGGATGACAATGAACAATATTCTGCCGACGACGCAGGAGCAAATCCGACGGGGAAGGTTTGATGGATACGCAAAAAATGGAACTTAAAAATTTCTAACTGATAGCCGAACTATTCATGGTCAATATTATTGAAAACCGCGCTATTGTTACGGGAACCGTGATATTTCTTACCATCGATCCGGATATAAAAGGATTTTTTACGGTATCTTTTAAGTTACTTAAATCCTCCGATCTGGATGATCTCCCTAACCTCGCGCGCCCCGATGAGGGACGGCAGATTAACATCAGGATGTCAAAAAATTTTATCGACGAAAACAATATCGCTCCCGGCGCAAACATTAGCATACCCGTAAGGAAGGCCTTCGGGCAGGTCTATTTCTCCCTTGAACCATAACAGCAAAAAAATTCATGCTTTGCCATTCCCAAGTTGGTAATCCTTCCATCCAGTAAAGGCTTTTCACAGGGTTTTCAATCTTTTTAGTAGTTTTGCCTCCCTGAAATTTACAGCCATGGATTCGCTCAAAGCGAAAATTGACCTTACACAACTTCCCCGCCATATCGCCATCATCATGGACGGCAATGGGCGATGGGCCAAAGAACAGGGTCAGGATCGTTTGTTCGGACATTATCATGGCGTTGAAAGCGTCAGGAATATCGTTGAAGGTTGTGCTGAACTAGGTGTGCATTACCTTACTCTTTATGCTTTTTCCACTGAAAATTGGGACAGGCCTGAGTATGAAGTAACAGGACTGATGGAATTGCTTGTTGACACTATAAGGAAAGAAGTGGAGACGCTCAATAAAAACAACATCCGTCTGCATGTGATCGGCGACATGAATATGTTACCGGAATATGCGAGGAAGGAAATGGCAGAAGCCATAGAAATGCTAAACCACAACACCGGGCTTAACCTGGTTATGGCATTGAGTTATAGCAGTCGATGGGAACTGACTGCCGCAGTAAAGCAAATTGCAGACGACGTAAAAGCCGGAAAAATAGATTCGGAATCCATTACACAGGAAACCATTTCCAAATACCTGTGCACCAAAAATTTTCCTGATCCGGAATTGATGATCAGGACAAGTGGTGAATTCAGGATCAGCAATTTTCTGCTTTACCAACTGGCCTACTCGGAATTATATTTTACCGATGTGCGCTGGCCGGATTTCAGGAAAGAAAACCTTTACGAAGCCATAATTAATTTCCAAAACAGGGAGAGAAGATTTGGTAAAACAAGCGAGCAGTTACAAGAAGAAATATTTACCCCGCTAACTTAAAACCGCGTTATCGGAGGTTTAACAAACAGTTTTGATTATTCCTGTTAATTTGCTACCTCTAAAAATAGGCGTGACCATATCTTTTTAATAAATGCTCCCTCTATTCGTTCCTTGTGACTCACTTTTTAAGAAAAAACTAACTGGATGCTAAGAAGATTCTCTGTTGTCGCGCTTACTATTGTTTCACTGGTTATAGCAACCGCTGCGAGCGCACAGCAGGTAGATACATCCAAACCAATGCAGACCGACCCGGCATTGCTCGAACTTTCTACTCAAAAAACTCCCAAAGAATATAATATCGCAGGCATAACTATTACCGGTTCAAAATACCT
>JBDTEB010000536.1:0-5845 GCA_039922795.1 Chitinophagaceae bacterium | reverse complement strand
AACACGGCACTTGATGACCCGATGAAAAATTTTAGCCGGGTTATTGTAAAACCGTTTACGTCAATGAATATCAGTGGTGGCAATGGATACGCCATCGAGATCAGGCAGGGAAATAATTATGATATTATGCTGATGAACTCAAGAAAAAGTTTTTTCAGAATGAAGGAAAGCGGGGATACCCTTACAATCAATTTCAGCGTAGCCAACCAGACTTATCAATTGCCGCAAAGCTGTATTACCGGCCTGGTCATCACGGTCCCGAAACTGATGAGTCTCCACCTGAGCGGCACGAATAATATTATTGGTCCGTTTGCACAAGACTCGCTGAATTTATTTCAGGATAGCCGAACATTTACCCGCATGCGCCAGGGAACTTTTACAAAATTATCTATCGACGCCACACAGGAGTCCACCATCGATATGGAGCGGGGAAATACTGCAACAGCATTCTTGCTTCGGCTGAAAAATAAAGCCAGCCTGACGATGAATGGAATCAGTGTTGAAAAATTTATTCCAATAGTAAAAGATTCGGCAAGACTAATATTTTTTGGGAAATCTTTTGACCAATTAAAAGGAAATTACTGACCAGATTTATCCAGAAGCATTTCGAGTCTTCTCAGCCTTCTTTCCATTTCAGGAAGGTTGCGGCTTACAGCCTGGCTCTTCATCGCGCTCGCATAATCATAAGCGTTAGTTCCCGTTATCGCGACATTGGGCGTTTTGATGGACTTGCTTACACCGCTTTGCCCGTTGATCTTGCAACCGTTCGCTATCTGAATATGACCCGCAAGACCAGCCTGTCCGCCGATCATTACATTCTCTCCTACCTTGGTGCTGCCGCTGATACCCACCTGTGCCGCAACCACGGTATTAGAGCCGATCTCCACATTATGAGCCACCTGGATCAGGTTATCCAATTTTACCCCGCGATGTATGATGGTTGACCCGATCGTTGCCCGGTCAATGGTTGTATTCGCGCCGATCTCCACATTGTCTTCCACGATCACGTTCCCTATCTGCGGCACCTTTTTATAACTTGTGTCCGTTTGTGGGGCAAAACCAAATCCATCGCTACCGATCACCGTTCCGGCATGAATGGTAACGTTGTTTTTTATCACGCAATCATTATAAATTACCACTCCGGGATGGATGATTGTATTTTCTCCCACACTTACATTTCTGCCAAGAAAAACATTTGGAAAGATCTTTGACTTATTTCCTATCTGTACATTTTCACCAATGTAGGCGAAGGCGCCAATAAAGATATTTTCTCCAAGCGTGGCAGAGGCATGAATAAAAGAAGGATTTTCTATTCCCGTCAACTGCAACAACGTCATCTCCTGGTATTTGGTAAGAAGCGTGGCAAAAGCTGAGTAAGCATTGGGTACTCTGATGAGGCAGGCATTCACAGGTTGTTTCAATTGTTGCGAGTCATCCACGATGATGATTGACGCACCGGTGGTGTAGAGATATTCTTCGTATTTGGGATTACCCAGAAAAGCAAGCTGGCCCTCCTGTGCCTCCTCAATCTTTTCAAACGCACCAACCAGTGTTTCGGCATCGCCTTCTACCTTTCCATCGATCAAACTCGCAATCTGGGCCGCACTAAATGTCATATATTATCTATTTATTATATTTATTCTCGGGAATATTTTACAAGGAGAGTCAATATAGCAGTTAAATTGAAGTTTTCAAATATTTCTTACTAGAAGAGATGGCGCTGAAGGCCGAAACGTTGTTGCAGCATCTACTTTCCCGACTCGAAAATTTGGGTGTGTTTCATACTTATAGCAGCCCCGTGCGGCATAGCCAGACAGGTATCACAACTGTTGAAGTATCTGAATAGAAATTGTTCAGTACTTTAGAAGCCTATCAATAGTAAATTGACTAGTAATCGATACGCTCTAACATGTAAAACCTCGGTTAATGTTTGTCATTTTCAACCCCTGTCTGACTTCCCCGGCATGCTTTTTCAGTTTATCGGAGCCTAAATTTTAGCCTATGAACCTGCCATTAAAATTTGCACCGCTATTAGTAATTCTGCTGATTTCGTCCTGCGACTTTCGTAAAAGGGAAGAAGCCATCAGGATGAAAGAGATGCAGTTGAATCAGAAAGAAGATTCTCTCCTGGCAAAGGAAAGAATCCTGTTGGCGATGGAGGAGAAAATGAAAAAAAACAAACGCAGTATCGACAGCGTGTCAGTCAAAGATTCCTCTGATTATTATAATCCCGCCCTGAATGGTGCCTGGTCGGCAAAAATGACCTGTACGGAAACAAGTTGTAATGAATCGGCTATCGGTGATGTAAGGTCTGAACAGTGGGCTTTATCTTATACAGGTTACCGGTTGAAGGCCCTGGCAACCGTCAAAAATGATTTTGCGAGGGCATATATCGGCACCTATTTTGAACACGAACTTCGCCTGGCGGAAGATCTGCCCCCGGGAGCACAGGAACAGCAAACCCGGATGACAGTGAGGCTGCAACTGGTTGACTCGGTGACCATGACCGGTCAGCGGGAAATTGTCAGGGAGAATAACTGCAAAGTGGTGTATGCGCTGCAATTAAAAAAAATCCAGTAATGAAAATGATATTATGATCCTGCTGAACGCCCTAGATTTTACCTTGCCATTGAGCAACCCGGTAATTGTTTTCTCGCTGGTACTCTTCATCATTCTATTTGCACCTATCATCTTTAACAAGATCAGGGTCCCGCACATCATCGGCCTCATCCTGGCGGGTGTGATCATCGGCCCCTATGGCTTAAACCTGCTACTCAGAGATAGCAGCATTGTACTTTTTGGAACGGTAGGATTACTGTACATCATGTTCACCGCAGGTCTTGAGATCGACCTTGAAGAGTTTAGAAAAAATCGCGTAAAAAGCCTGGTCTTCGGACTATTTACCTTTCTCATTCCGGCGATCATCGGAACCCTGAGCGGTTATTACCTGCTTCAGTTTTCGCTTTCCTCTTCCTTGCTACTGGCGAGTATGCTGGCATCGCATACCCTGCTCGCCTACCCGATCACCAGTAAATACGGGATCTCAAGATTAAGATCCGTAACCCTTACGATCGGTGGCACCATCATCGCGGACGTGCTTGCCCTGTTGCTGCTGGCGGGCGTTTCAGGCATGACGAAGGGTGAAATCAGTACAGGTTTCTGGCTCAGGCTGGGGATCTCAACCATACTTTTCGGAGGCATCGTTTTCCTTATTTTTCCACTTGTCGCGAGATGGTTTTTCAAACGGTTTGGAGACGCGGTATCACAATATATTTTTGTGCTGGCAATGGTTTTCCTTGGGGCCTTCCTGGCAGAGCTTGCCGGACTGGAACCGATTATCGGGGCGTTTATCTCCGGGCTTGCACTAAACAAATTCATTCCACATACATCGGCACTGATGAACAGGATCGAGTTTGTGGGAAATGCATTTTTTATTCCTTTCTTCCTTATCAGTGTGGGAATGCTTGTCGATATCAGCGTATTGTTCAAGGGCTTCGGTGCGGTGAAAGTCGCGGCAGTGATGACCATATTCGCGATACTGGGAAAGTATCTTGCTGCCCTGGCAACGCAAAAAACTTTCCGTCTTTCCAAAGATGAACGACAAATGATATTCGGACTTAGCACGGCCAGGGTGGGTGCCACACTGGCAGTTGTGCTGGTGGGTTACAATATTATTATTGGTGAAACCGCTGCGGGTGAACCTATCCGCCTGTTGAATGAAGATGTATTGAACGGCGTTGTGCTGATGATTCTCATTACCTGTACCCTGAGTTCATTTATTGTCGAGAGAACCGCCGGCAGGATGGCGCTACAGGAGGATCATCTCCCCCAGGATGGCAACGAGCGCATTTTGATTTGTCTCGCCTATCCCGAAACGGTAACCGAGTTAATTGATTTTGGATTGATGCTTAAGCCACGACACAGCAATATTCCGGTTTACACCCTGAACGTGGTGAGTGACGAGAACGAAGATGGCACCACCGAATCGGTGGCGAAAAAGATGATGCTGAAAGCAGTGAGTCATGCTGCCGCTACTGAACAAACCATTATACCCATCACCCGCTTCGACATAAGTATCAGTAACGGTATTATATATACGCTGAAAGAACAAAATATTACCGACCTGCTCATTGGCATCCATCACAATGCCAACCAGACAAATTTTCTTGGACAAACAGCAGAAAAAATTCTTAAACAAATTCCTGAAACCGTTTTTATTTATAAATCTGTTCAGCCATTTAATACGCTGAGAAAACTGGTGGTGATCGTAACCCTGAACGCCGAAATGGAACCGGGTTTTGGCCACTGGTTTACCAAACTGGTTACGATCTCGAAAGAGTCGGGGCTGGACACCCAGTTTTATGCGTCAGCCGCTACGATCACTGAATTACAGGGTTATCAGGCTGCTATGAAACTGGACGGAAAGATGTCTTTTACCGAATTTAATAATTGGGACGACTTTCTGATCTTCAGCCGGGAATTGAAAAAAGATGACCTGATGGTGATCGTTTCTTCGAGGAAGGGACATCCCTCCTATCACGCAGCACTGGAAAGGCTGCCTTATTATCTTTCTACCTATTTTACCTCCAACAGTTTTATCATGTTATATCCGCAACAGCTGGAAAGGGGGATCAAGATGGACGATGTACAATATGTGGATAGTTCTCTGGCGGAATCCGTTACCAAATCAGGCTTGCTGGGCCGCATATTTAGCAGGGGAAGTTAAATGCTAGCAAACTTTTACGAAACGCATTTTGAGCAGGGCGGCAAGCTTTTCAATTTTGGTCCCGATATGTCCTACACCCACAGCGCAATGATGCGCCGGGCCATGACTGTTCCAGTCATTTACAAATTTGCGTGCGCCGATAGAAAACCGGTAGCGACTGTTGGTGTTCCCGATTTGCAGGATAGGTCCGGCAACAGATTCACCTTCGGCAACGAGCAAAAATAAACCTCCGCCAACTTCTTCGACCACCGATAGCAGCGTTACCGGACCATTTCTAACCGACATCTCGACGGATAAACCCCTGCCGACCTTTCCATGAAAAACAGTGAGGGGTTTCACTTTTGTTTTGCCCTCGGCAATGGCGATATGTCCCGGTCCATCGTGCCCCATCAATACGACATCATCTTTGAAATCAAGGGCATAATATTCCGTAAACGATCCTCCCACCCCGAAACTATCCATGATCTTCATCGCCTGCGCATTCTTGATTTCATATTCTCCTGCAACCGGTACTCCGTTAGCGGTTAGCAGTGAATTGCCAATAATTATCGAGCTGATGGCATCTTCATTTTCAGGAGATCCTGTGCCCTTGTAATAATAGGCCATCGACCCGAGCTTGTATTTCTTTACCAGTACATCGAGGGCAACAGACGTTCTCGCAGCCCGCTGCAGTTCTTCTTGGCTGCAGTCCTGCTGCACATCGAAAACCTGATGAAATAATTCTACCCGTTCATCCATGGCTGCTGTGGAAACCGAGGAACGAATAGCAGCCAACTCATCCACTTCTATCAGTTCAATATGTCCGCCAAAACTGGCATACTGTTGAGTAAGGTCCGAGTAAATATCCAGCATACCGCTATAATAATGACCCATGCAACCGAGTCGGTTATTTTGCATGATACTGGCTACCCGCGCGGCATTCACCCATTCTGCAACCTGTTTCCAGCATTCATCATTTTCATCTAACAATCCGGTTACCTGGTGAAAAGGGATGCCAGTTCGCCTGAATACATTGGCGATCTCGGGAACAGGGCACGCCGCGCAGAAAGCCAGCCACTCCCCGGTCATTTGCGTGCGGTCCGTCATGGCATTAAATGATTCGTAGTCGATCGCTTCTTC
>JBDTEB010000535.1:0-3178 GCA_039922795.1 Chitinophagaceae bacterium | reverse complement strand
CCTTGCCGGCGAAAAAGAGCAAACCCCGGCACCCGAATCATACCAGCACCCGACGAAATAGCGACCAGGGCGGACGCAAACCCCGGCACCCGAATCATACCAGCACCCGACGAAATAGCGACCAGGGCGGACGCGAGGCCCGCCCCTACGCGTGGTACGCTTGCCCATTATTCAAAGGAATTACTGGCAATGGAAATGAACGAAAACACCCTCGCTTCGAACCCCCTGCCACCGGCGATTTGTAGGGGCGGGCCTTGCGTCCGCCTTGCCGGCGAAAAAGAGCAAACCCCGGCACCCGAATCGTACCAACACCCGACCAAATAGCGACCAGGGCGGACGCGAGGCCCGCCCCTACGCGTGGTACAATAAAATTCTGATGACCCAGGGCGGACCCAACGCCCGCCCCAATACCTGGTACACCAAAATTGTGATCAGCAATAAATAAACTAAATGATTCCAGAAACAAAAGGTTACAACACAAAAGGCTGCAAACCTTTTTCTTCTTGAATTACCGAGCAGCAACCATTACTCCTTAGAATAAGTAATTTGCAACGCTATCAGCAGGAAATAAATAGCAATTGCATTTGCAGAATAAAATCACTTCAAAGGAAAAAACCAAAGAGTAAGAAATACGGGAAAGAGTAAAGCCTCAACAATAAGAACAACATTAAAAAAGCATATGAAAAAGTCTCTGTATTTATTAACGATCCTCCAACTGGTTTTCACCTTTCTCCTGGCCGCAGGTAAAGATCCCGTCGATTATGTAAACACCCTGCAGGGAACCAATTCCAGTTTCAAACTCACCCGGGGCAACACCTACCCCACCACGGCCCTGCCCTTTGGCATGCATACCTGGACGCCACAAACCGGTAAAAATGGCGATGGCTGGAAATATCAATACACAAAGACTACCATCCGCGGCTTTCAGCAAGCCCACCAGTGCAGCTCCTGGACGACCGATTACTGCGTCTTCTCTATGATGCCCGTGCTTGGCAAGCTGGTTGTAAATGAAGATGAACGCGCGACAGGCTTTACACATGCGAACGAAACTGCCAGGCCGAACTACTATCGCGTGAAACTGGATAATGGAATCGTGACAGAAATTTCCCCAACGGAAAGAGGCGCTCACCTGAGGTTCAGTTTTGTAAAAAAATCTGCCAGTTTTCTGGTATTGGACGGATACACCGGGATCAGTGAATTAAAAATCTGGCCGGCAGAAAGAAAGATTACCGGTTATGTGAGCAATAACAATAACAACAAAAGAAACCTGATAAAGAGTTATCTCGAAATCGTTTTCGACAAACCCTTCAAGGCTTATGGAACCTGGGAGAACCGCAAGAATACCATTCAGGAAGGAAAGACCGAAGGCGCTGGTGATGGCATCGGTATATACCTGCAATTCAATGACGGTGAAATTGTGCAGGCAAAAACGGCATCATCATATATCAGTCCGGAGCAGGCTTCGCTCACATTAACTACCGAGCTTGGTAAATTTAAAAAACTCGAAGACACCCGTTCAGCCGCAGCTGCGATCTGGAACAAACACCTGGGTCGCATCCTGGTAGAAGGGGGAACGGAAGAAGAGATCGCCACATTTTATTCCTGCTTTTTTCGCGCCAGTTTATTTTCCAGGCAATTTTTTGAGTACGACAAAGATGGCAAGCCATATTATTTCAGTCCTTACGATAACAAGATCCATGCGGGCTATATGTTTACAGATACCGGTTTCTGGGATACCTTCCGCGGACAATTTCCATTGAATGCCTTAATGTATCCGACTATGCATGGCCGTTATATGCAGGCCATGCTTGATGCGCAGGAGCAATGCGGATGGCTCCCCTCCTGGTCGTTTCCACACGAGGCGGGCAGCATGATCGGCAACCACGCCATCTCATTACTCACGGACGCCTGGGTAAAAGGCATCCGCACCTTCGACCCCGCAAAAGCGCTGCAGGCCTATCTTCACGAAGCCACCAACAAAGGTCCCTGGGGCCCGGCCAATGGTCGTGATGGTTTTAAGGAATATTTTGAACTGGGTTATGTGCCCTATCCCAAGTATCGCGAAGCAACGGCCAAAACGCTGGAATATGCCTACGATGATTTCTGCGGATACCAGCTCGCCTCACTAACAGGCAACAATTTTTACAAGGAAATTTTCAGAAGGCAGATGTATAATTACCGCAACGTGTATGATTCCGTTACCGGCTTCATGCGTGGACGTCAGATTAATGGTGCCTGGACGCCGAATTTCGATCCCGTCGAATGGGGCGGACCTTTTACCGAAGGCAATGCATGGCATTGGGAATGGTCCGTATTTCATGATATCCAGGGATTGATCAATCTGCTCGGGGGCGAAGCGAAGTTCAACGCGAAACTCGACAGCGTGTTCAGCATTCCAAACACGGTAAAGACCGGAACATACGGCGGCATGATCCACGAAATGACAGAAATGGTCATGGCCAATATGGGACAGTACGCGCATGGCAACCAGCCCATACAGCACATGATCTACCTGTACAATTACAGCGGCGAACCCTGGAAGGCACAGCAGCACGTACGTAACGTGATGGCGAAACTTTACAATTCAACAGAAGACGGCTACCCCGGCGACGAAGACCAGGGCCAGACCTCCTCCTGGTACGTATTAAGCGCGATGGGTTTTTACAGTGTTTGTCCGGGTACGGATCAATATGTTATGGGCAGCCCCGTATTCAAAAAAACCACCATCACTGCGGAAGATGGAAAGAAGTTTGTGATCGATGCTGCAGCGAATAGTGCGGCAAATGTGTACATCAGTTCCGCAACGCTTAATGGCGAGCGCTATGATAAAAATTTTCTCAGGTATAAGGATATCGTTAGTGGAGGAAATCTAAAACTGGACATGTCAGCCACGCCATCTTCCAGCCGCGGCCTGAAGCCCGAAGACCGACCGTTTTCGCTGACACCTGCCAAATGATTTTTTTCGCAACATCCAGGTGCAGGCAACCTGGTATTGGAACTGACCAAACAAGTCCGTTTGCGGTACTTCCGCAGCCGAGGTCATCCACATATTTTATCGTCTATGCATACCGGTTACCATAAACTCTGAGTAATTTATTCGGGCACGGGATGGTGAAGGATTCTGGTTAGGCGATTTCTGAAAATTCTATTTTCCTTTTTCATAAGCTCCCGTATTTCC
>JBDTEB010000534.1:0-4325 GCA_039922795.1 Chitinophagaceae bacterium | reverse complement strand
GCTCACACCCTGTGCCTGCGGATGCCATCATTGTCGTTTCAGGTGAATCGATTCAGAAAGCACTGGACCAGGCTGCGGGCAAAAATCGCGTGGTACTGGCCAAAGCAGGACTACATACCCTTCCGGGCACATTGAGATTCCCGTCGGGTGTTACGCTCTCCGGTGAAGGTGTTTCGACCGTTCTGTGGGTTGACCCGGCTTCCGGTGAAAGGGACGCTATTGTAAATGCTGCGCCAGACCTCCATGATATAACCATCCGCGACCTTGTTGTAGAAGGTTCGGTAAAAATCGACCGGGGTACTGACCCAAACAGTTCCCGTTCTTTTAAAAATGAAGGCAACAGGGGTGGAATTATTTTCAGGGCCAATGTCGATGGTGAGATGAAGAAGCTGCACTTCGTAAATCTTACGGTCAGGAACTGTACCTATAATGGGGTATTCATTGCAGGCGCTGCGTCGATGGAATTTAATTCCTGTGATTTTGATGAAAACGGATCCAGCGTAATTCCAGGTCCAAAATTGCAGCATAACCTCTTGCTCAGTCACTGCGAAGATATAACGGTTACGAACAGCCGATTTGACACATCGCCTTACGGAGCCGGCATATCACTGATACATTGCAGCAGGGTAAAAATCTCCGGTTCAGAAATTGCCAGGAATGCTTATTATGGCGTTCAAATCGCTGAATCGAAGCATATTTCCATAACAGGTTGCCTGGTCGAAGCGAATGACCGGTCGGGAATAATGATGGAATATCTTTATTTCGGCAACAAAGAGGTGAACATCAGCCACAACACCATCTGGTTTAATGGCGGGTTTGCCGTTGAAACCTACGCAGGTAAAAATATCAATGTGTATGGTAACCTCACGAAACTGAACGGCGCGGGGAAGCAGGAAATATTCATTGGGCAGAAGAAGATGATTATGGAGTAACAGCAAAAGCGTTAATTCCCCTACCTTTGCGCCGCGTGAAGATTTTTGCTTTTATAATGGCTTTTCTTGTTTTATCACTGGGCATCATGCCTTGTGCCGATGCTGGTGCTTCAATTACAGACGTTAAGGCAAAGTCGGAAATCGGTAATACAACAGATCAGCACGCACATGATGCCAGTGATGCCTGTTCGCCTTTTTGCCATTGTGCCTGCTGTGCAGGTTTTTCAATTAATCACTTTATCGCTTCAATCGTTTTAATTCCCCCATACAGCATCTCTTCAACCAGCAGCTTTTTACGCTCAAGTGTGACAGATGTCATCCTTCCTGTTTGGCAACCGCCACAAATAGTATAGCCTTTTAATTTGTTCGCTATGCGTTGCAGCCCTTCGGCTGGAATGCACTATTCTATTACGCAGAGAAAGGTTATTTCATGTTAGATAAGATTATACACTTTAGTATTACCAATAAACTCGTCATTGGCGTAATGACATTGGCCCTTATTGTCTGGGGCATCTGGAGCGCCACAAAACTGCCCATTGATGCGGTTCCGGATATCACCAACAACCAGGTTCAGATCATCACCAACGCGCCCACTCTTGCAAGCCAGGAAGTGGAACAGTTCATAACCTATCCAATAGAACAAAGCATTGCCAATTTGCCCGACCTGGAGGAGATGCGGTCCATTTCACGTTTCGGTCTTTCCGTCATTACCGTTGTTTTTAGTGATGATGTGGATATATATTTTGCCAGACAACTGCTGAATGAACGAATAAAGGAAGCGGAAGAACAGATACCGGCAGGCCTCGGCAAACCCGAGCTGGCACCTGTAAGTACTGGTTTGGGACAGGTATACGAATATGTTATCCACCCGAAAAAAGGCAGCGAGGCAAAATATACAGCAAGCGATCTGAGAACCATGCAGGACTGGATTGTTTCCAGGCAACTGTATGGAACAAAGGGGGTGGCTGAAGTAAACAGCTTTGGCGGGATGCTCAAGCAATATGAAGTAGCGGTGGACCCCAACCGGCTAAAGGCATTAAATGTAAGTATTGCCGAGATTTTTGAAGCCCTTGAAAAAAACAATGCCAATACAGGTGGGGCCTACATAGACAAAAAGCCAAATGCCTATTTTATCAGGGCCATCGGTCTGGTGACTTCTCTGGAAGACATTGGCAGGATAGTCATTAAAAATACTAATGGCATTCCCGTATTAATCAGTAATGTGGCTGATGTTCGTTTTGGGCAGGCGGTCAGGTATGGCGCCATGACGAGGGATGGAGAGAATGAAGTGGTAGGTGGAATTGTTATGATGCTTAAAGGGGCCAACAGTGCCGAAGTGGTAAACAGGGTAAAGGCAAAGATGGCGGTTATTAAAAAAACACTGCCTGCTGATGTGATCATTGAACCATACCTGGACAGAACGGAACTGGTCGACAGAGCCATGTCAACGGTGGAAAAAAATCTTTTAGAAGGTGCGTTGATAGTTATACTTGTACTGGTACTGTTTTTAGGAAATTTAAGGGCAGGATTGATCGTAGCATCGGCCATCCCGTTGGCCTTATTATTTGCCCTGGCACTCATGAATGTCTTTGGTGTTTCAGCAAACCTGATGAGCCTGGGAGCCATCGATTTTGGGCTTATCGTGGATGGAGCCGTCATCATCGTAGAAGCAACCTTGCATCACCTCGCAGTAAGGAAGATAAACCGGAAGTTCACCCAAAAGGAAATGGATGAAGAAGTGTATCAATCCGCTTCCAAAATTCGCACCAGTGCAGCCTTTGGTGAGATTATAATTCTCATCGTATATATCCCGATATTAACCCTGGTTGGCATTGAAGGAAAAATGTTCAGACCCATGGCGCAAACAGTAGGCTTTGCCATATTCGGTGCATTGATTCTTTCGGTTACCTATATCCCCATGATGTCTGCTTTGTTCCTGTCAAAGAAGCCGTCTTTCAAGGTGACCATTTCTGACCGGATGATGAATTTCTTTCAAAGAATGTATAGCCCCATACTTCATGCTGCCATCAGATTTAAATATGTTCTGGTATCTGCAGCTGCAATGCTAACCATCATTTCCATTATCATATTTACCCGTATGGGTGGCGAGTTTATACCTCAACTGGAAGAGGGTGACTACGCATTTCACTGCATCCTGCCACAGGGTTCCTCATTGTCTCAAAGTATTGAAACCTCGATGCAGGCATCCCGCATAATAAAAACATTTCCTGAAGTGAAGCAGGTAATTGGCAGAACCGGAAGTGCAGAAGTTCCCACCGACCCGATGCCACCGGAGGCCAGTGATTTAATTGTTGTGTTAAAAGACAAAAAAGATTGGACCACAACAAAAGACTTTAATGAACTATCAAGATTAATGGAAGAAAAGTTGGAGGCGATTCCCGGTGTTTTCTTTGAAGCCAACCAACCGATACAGATGCGTTTTAATGAACTGATGACAGGTGTAAGGCAGGATGTGGCGATAAAGATTTTTGGAGAGAATATGGATACGTTAGCGGCGATAGCGCCGCGGATAGCCAGTGTAATAAAATCAGTAAAGGGTGCAACGGAACCACAAATAGAAAGAACGGCAGGTTTACCACAAATTACCATTACCTACGACAGAACCCGGATCGCCAATTATGGTTTGAATATAGCAGATATCAACCGCGTAGTCAGTACCGCCTTTGCAGGTCAGGCGGCGGGAGTTGTTTTTGAGAACGAAAGGAAGTTTGATCTGGTGGTACGGCTCGATACCACATATCGTTCCTCTATTGAAGACGTATCGAACCTGTTTATACCTGCTGCGGGCGGCAATCAGATTCCATTAAGCCAGGTAGCCACAGTCGAATTTAAAGAGGGTCCTGCCCAGATAAGTCGGGAAGATGCAAAACGAAGGGTTGTCGTGGGCTTTAATGTAAAAGGCCGGGATGTTCAATCAGTAGTAAAAGATATTCAGGCAAAGCTGAGTTCGTTCCCGCTCCCCGCAGGGTATTACCTGACCTATGGCGGTACATTTGAAAACCTTGAAAAAGCTTCTGCAAGACTGCAGATTGCCGTTCCGGCGGCGCTGCTGCTCATATTTATACTGCTGTACTTCACTTTTCATTCTGCAAAACAGGCGACTTTAATATTTGCCGCTATTCCAATGTCGGCAATTGGTGGAGTGTTTGCTTTACTGTTTAGAGATATGCCTTTCAGCGTTTCAGCAGGCGTAGGTTTTATTGCATTATTTGGTGTAGCGGTTTTGAATGGAATTGTTTTGATTGGCACCTTTAATCAACTGGCTAAAGAAGGTGTAACGGACGTGGTGCAAAGAGTAATCGAAGGAACCAGAATACGGTTGCGTCCGGTGCTGATGACGGCGATGGTGGCCTCACTTGGCTTCCTCCCTAT
>JBDTEB010000533.1:0-7192 GCA_039922795.1 Chitinophagaceae bacterium | reverse complement strand
ACGGCGCTGTTACAACTCGTCCTATTGACATTTCGGGATAACTTAATCCGGGTGGCACAAGGCGCGTGTAGGCAGCCAGTTTGCCCTCTTCGGTCATCATGAGATGCCAGCTGTCCTGATCTTTATTGTCCATGTCCAGGAATACGCAATTTTGTTCAACAACGAAGATTTCGCTGCGAAGCCTAAGAATCTGATATAATTCGATCAATTCCAGTTCTTTGAAGGGGACGAGCTTTGTATCCGATTTGTTCATTTTGCGCATTAAGATCTCCAATCAGGAGTATTTTCGCAAAATTAATTATCTATTATCGAAATCAACCACAGTGATCGACCTTGAAAATTTCAAAATTATTATCTCCGGCTCAACCATCATCCCTTCATTTAATGTACAGATCGGGACAGGCGAACAGTGGGTGGTAACCGGTGATTCAGGTTCGGGTAAAACCTCCCTCCTGCATGCCATTGCAGGTGGACAGGCGCATGGCGGGAAGCTTGTCTTTTCAAATACTTCTTCGCAGCAGAAATTAAAATTAGTGATGGTAGAACAGCAACACAGGTTCAGGAACTTGTCCAATACCAGTACTTTTTATTATCAGCAACGCTTTAATTCTGCCGGCACTTACGATGCAAATACACTGGAGCAGGATATCAAAAACAGTCTCGGTCTGCAGGAAGAAGATCTGCTTCCCGGCGAGGCCCTGGAGGCTATTCAATGGTTGCATATCGGGCACCTGCTGCAAACCCGACTGATCCAGCTTTCGAATGGAGAGAACAAGAGATTGCAGATTGCGAAAGCGATCCTGATGAAGCCCGATCTTTTATTGCTTGACAATCCACTGATCGGACTGGATGTGGAAGCCAGGGCTAACCTTACCGAGCTTTTAAAAACAATCATTGGAAGAGGGATCCAGCTGATCGTGGCCATGTCGGCCGCTGAAATTCCAGATTATTTTACGCATGTGCTGGTATTGAAAAAAGCGGAATCACCACAGGTTTTAAGGCTGAACGAATTTCGACATACTGCGGTCAAACCGCTGGAACGAACCCGGCGGATCATAGCCGGATCATTGTTTGAAAAACTGGTTCTCAGTGCGGCCGATGAAACTTTCGAGATTGCTGTGAGAATGGAAAATGTCAATATCCGTTATGAAGGAAGGAAAATTCTAGACGATATCAACTGGGAAGTAAGAAGGGGAGATAAATGGGCGATATCAGGTGCCAACGGAGCGGGAAAATCGACCCTGCTCAGCCTGGTAAATGCAGATAATCCGCAGGCATATGCGAACCGGATCTATTTATTTGACAGGAAAAGAGGTAGCGGGGAAAGTATCTGGGATATCAAGAAGAAGATCGGGTTTGTTTCTCCTGAACTACACCTGTTTTTCGATAGCAGCACCAACTGTGGTGAGGTGGTAGCCTCAGGGTTATTTGATACCGTCGGGCTTTTTCGACTACTTAATGAGCAGCAGGAGGCGCTGGTAGATGAATGGATGCAATTGCTTGAAATCGGTCACCTCAGGGTGAAGGGTTTTTCACGGATATCCTTAAGCGAACAAAGACTGGTATTGCTGGCACGCGCGCTGGTTAAAAATCCGCCCATGCTGATTCTTGACGAACCCTGCCAGGGGCTCGATGACCACCAGGTAGATTATTTTAAGAACCTCGTCAATGAGATTTGTATCAGGGCCGGGAAAACACTGTTGTATGTGTCGCATTACAAACCCGAAATACCTGCTTGCGTAGATAAATTTTTGAGACTTGATGCAGGGAAAATTGTTACGGATTGACGGGGTTTATGCAACCCTTTAACGGCATGTTCAGTAACCGTATTTATCCTTCCACAAATTCTTTAAATATTTTCTCAACTCTTCTTCCCGTGGATTTTTACCCGGCGTGTAGAATGCCATTCCCGAGAGCTCTTTGGGCAGATATTCCTGTGGTGAAAAATTGTTATCGTAACTGTGCGAGTACTCGTAACCCTTATGATAATCCAGGTTCTTCATCAGTTTGGTCGGCGCATTTCTTAACGGCAGTGGCACAGGCAGATCACCCTGTGATTTAACGGCAGACAGCGCCATTTCGATGGCCATATAGGCCGCGTTGCTTTTTGCCGAACTGGCGAGATAGGTAACACACTGAGAAAGTATGATTCTTGACTCGGGATAACCAATCTTATTGACTGCTTCGAAACAACTGTTGGCAAGTACGATCGCGGTGGGATTAGCGTTACCTATATCTTCGCTTGCAAGGATAACTAACCGCCGCGCGATAAATTTTACGTCTTCGCCACCTTCGATCATCCGGGCCAGCCAGTAAACAGCTGCATTGGGATCGCTGCCCCTGATCGATTTAATAAAAGCAGAAATAATATCGTAATGCTGTTCGCCCTTTTTATCATAAAGGGCCACGCGCTGTTGTGCCACGCGAATCACACTTTCATCAGTGATGGTAATGTCTTCTCCAAGCGCATCTACCGTAAGTTCCAGCAGGTTTAGAAGTTTCCTGCCATCTCCGCCGGATATATTGATCATGGCTTCTGTTTCCTGCAGAATGATGTTTTTCTTCGACAGTACTATGTCGGTCGCGATTGCGTGTTTAAGCAAGTCAACCAGTGAATGCTGGTCAAGGGGTTTCAGTACATAAACCTGGCAGCGCGATAAAAGTGCCGAGTTGACTTCGAAGGATGGATTTTCCGTTGTGGCACCGATCAGAGTGATTACGCCTTTCTCCACCGCCCCGAGCATGGCATCCTGTTGGCCTTTGTTGAATCGGTGAATTTCATCAATGAACAGGATCACCCTGTCCTGCGTTTTTGCCTGTTCGATCACTTCGCGAACATCTTTTACGCCGCTACTTATGGCGCTGAGGGTAAAAAATGGCACCTGCAGCATATGAGCGATGATATTGGCGATAGTGGTTTTGCCAACACCTGGCGGCCCCCAGAGAATCATGGATGGAACCTTCCCGATCTCGATGGCTTTTCTGAGTATGCTTCCCTTCCCCGTCAGGTGTTCCTGTCCAATCAGGTCGTCGAGCCTCGAGGGCCGCAAACGTTCAGCGAGGGGAGGGAGTTCGGGAGTCATGGGGCGAAGGTAGAAGAAAGCGATAAGGTACCATGCTGTTAAAAAATGCAGGTAAACTTCAGGGTGTCCAAATATCCAAAAAAGATGTTGCCACAATACAGGCGATCCACCATTGGCACTATTAAAGCAATGAATTATAGCATTCGGATAATTAAAGCTCCTCTCTCAACTCAATTCCCAGTTCTACAAACTGCTTCTCATCAATCGTGCTTGGCGCATCCAGCATCACGTCGCGGCCACTATTGTTTTTGGGGAAAGCGATAAAATCGCGGATGCTTTCACTTCCACCAAGGAGCGCACAGAGACGATCAAAGCCGAAAGCGATACCACCGTGCGGAGGCGCCCCATATTCGAAAGCCCCAAGCAGGAAGCCGAATTTGTGCACCGATTCTTCCGGAGTCATCCCAAGGGCAGCAAACATTTTCTCCTGCAAGTTGCGCTGAAAGATCCGGATCGATCCGCCACCGATCTCGTTTCCATTCAAGACCATATCATAGGCATTCGCTTTTATGCCAGCGTATGGATGCTGGAGATAGTTCGCAGCGTCTTTAATTTCTGGGTCATTATCGATCATCACCGCAATTTGATCCGGCTTGGGTGCCGTAAAAGGATGATGACGGGCCACCCAGCGGTTATCGTCTTCAGCATATTCAAACAGCGGAAAGTCAAGTACCCAGAGCAGGCGGTATTCGTCTTTTTTTCTTAGTCCGAGCCTTTCGCCCATTTCGAGCCGCAGATCGCTGATGGCTTTGCGGGTTCTTTCTTCCGGACCGGCAAGTATTAGCACAAGATCACCGGCTTTGGCATCTGCAGCTGCCGCGATCAAGGCAAGTTTTTCGTTACTGTAAAATTTGTCAACGCTGCTTTTGAAACTGCCGTCGGCGTTGCATTTTATGGTAACCAGGCCTTTCATCCCGATCTGGGGACGTTTGACCCATTCGGTAATCTCATCAGTTTGTTTGCGTGTGTATTCTCCCGCACCGGAAACCGCAATCGCCAGCACCGTTTCTGCGCAGTCGAAAACAACGAACCCGGCTTCGTTGATCAATTCACCTGAAGCAATAATCTCTCCGTTGATCTTCAACGCAGATTTCAGGTTGGCGATCTTCATTTCAAAACGTATATCCGGCTTGTCGTTTCCATAATTCCACATGGCATCTTCCCAGGTCATCCTTTCTACCGCGTCGGTATAGTCAATTCCCTTTACCGATTTGAAAATGGATTTGATCATCCCTTCGAACATTTCGAGGATATCTTCCTGCTCAACAAAACTCATCTCGCAGTCGATCTGTGTGAACTCAGGCTGCCTGTCGGCGCGGAGATCTTCATCGCGAAAACATTTTACGATCTGGAAGTACCGGTCGTAACCGCTGACCATCAGCAGTTGCTTAAAAGTCTGCGGACTTTGGGGAAGTGCATAAAACTGGCCCGTGTTCATACGGGAAGGCACCACGAAATCTCTTGCTCCTTCCGGAGTAGAACGAATAAGGAAAGGAGTTTCTATATCCATAAATCCTTTCTCGTGCAGGTAATTGCGTGCTGCGCGGTTGACTGCATAGCGCAGCTCAAGATTTTTGCGAAGCTGGCTGCGACGCAGATCAAGGAAGCGGTATTTCATGCGGATATCGTCTCCGCCATCGGTATCATCCTGGATGGTGAAGGGTGGAACCACTGATTTATTAAGGATGGTAAAAGCGCTGACCAGGATTTCGATATCGCCGGTCGCAATGTTGGCGTTCTTATTCGAACGCTCATTAACACGGCCATGCACCTGGATCACATATTCCCGACCCAGCGGATTTTCATCCAGCTGTTTTTGGAGGGTTTCTCCAAAGAGCAACTGGGTAAGGCCAAAACGATCACGCAGGTCCACAAAAGTGATAGAACCAAATTTCCGGATGGTTTGAACCCATCCTGCCAGGGAAACTTCCTTTCCTGTATCGGTGATCCTGAGTTCTCCACAGGTGTTCGATCTGTACATAAGTAACAATTTTTGCCTTTCAGCCGATCTTCCAGTCCTGTAGGGGACCGCTAAATTTTTGAGGTGCAAATGTAGCACAAAGGCCGCTAGCTATTAGCAATAGCGGAAAACTTGGCAACAGGAAATATTGAGCATAATCGGTGCAGCCTTTTGCTTTTTACTGCGCTCTTAAAAATATAAAGACGCGTTAAATTTTTTGGCAGAAAGATTCTTTCTTTACCAGCTTTTTTGTAACATTACTTTTCCAATAGAGCCGGGAATGTCCCGGTCACTGCTTTAAAGACTCTCTCCTGCTGAAGATGCCAATTGCCACGGTATCAGCTTAAAAACAACTGAATCTGCGGGTTGCTTCCTTTACTTATGGAAATTCCTCGGTTCTGGAAATCGCAGCACCTTATCAACATCCATCTTCCCGAAGAATCGCATCTCTGAACCATATTAAAGAACAGAAACCATGGAAGTCGTTATTTTTTGCCTGTTGGTTTTCCTGGCTGTTTTAATATCTGAGCTGATCAGCAAATTGCACTCGAGGTATAAGATGTCGCTGTACAGAAAACTGTTTCTGAAAGAAAGGGCATGTTATGAAACGCTCATCTCCCGTAACCTCAGGTATTTTCATTGTCTTGATACCGCTCAACAGGATCGCCTGCTGTTCAGGACCTTTCTTTTTCATCAATCCAAAAAGTTCCATTACGTGGGGATTACTGCAAGGCCGGAAATGCCGGTTTTGATCAGCGCCGTTGCAGCCCAGCTAACGCTCGGACTCGAAACTTTCTCACTCGATTTTTTCAAAAATATTTACGTACTGGAACACGATTATCATTACGGTTATTACTCGCTTCCATTTATGGGACATGTAGATCAGTCAGGAATATATCTTTCCTGGGATAACTTTGTAAAAGGTATCGCCAGCACCCCTGATTGCAGTAATGTAGGGCTGCATGAAATGGCCCATGCCCTTACCTACGTGAATTTTATTACAAAGACAGAAGAGGACAAACATTTTTCAAAAGAATTCAAGAATTTTTCGCGGGTTGCCAGACCCATTTTCCAGGAAATGCAGAAGGGGCTAAAAACACTGCTCGGAGATTATGCCGCAACCAACTACCATGAATTTTGGGCGGTGAGCGTCGAAATGTTTTTTGAGAATCCTTATGGGGTCAGGCACCAGATGCCTGAGTTATACAGGGCCATGTGTAATTTGCTAAACCAGGACCCTATAGAACAGGTGAGGTATAAAAGAACCATTATCTACAATATCGCCCGCACTGCGTGATCTCACCGGAATCTTATCCCGAAATCTCCGAAACTACGATCTGCCCTGCTTTAAGCTGTCTTTGTTCTTTTGGATAAATTAATCCATAGTATATGGCGATACAGATAAAACCCGATACAAAGGGAATAGCACTGTAATAGCGGTAATGATCGGGTAGCCCCATAAATTCGACCACCATCCAGTATGCATTTGCACAGATCCAGAAATCGACGGCCAGATTGTGCAGCAGTTCCGCTTTTATGGCGCGGGTTTGCCAGGTGATCAGGAGTGCGGCTCCAATGGTTGGGAATATCATAAATATTCCCAATGGCCGCCAGAGCATGGCCCAGCTCAAATCCTTAATCAGCCAAAAGACAATGTGAAGATTTTCGATTTTACGGAAACGTTCTGGGATAATATACATCCGGTTTTGGTCACTCATTGGCTTGTAAAATTTGCGGCAAATCAAATATAAGAATTCAAGGGAATTGTTTGCCAATCAGACAGACCTCGAGAGTACCCCCGAAAACCTCTTCACATCCACTTCCGGCATCAGAGCCGAACCGGCTTTCAAACTCCTCACAAAATCGCCGGCAAAATGAGGGGCCAGCGAACAACCTTTGGTTCCCATCCCGTTGAAGATACCCACTTGCGGATACAAAGGATGAAACCCAACAAAAGGACGACGCTCCAGCGTTGCGGGACGAATGCCAGCAAGGTGGTCAACCAGCCGCACCGGCAGTTTGCAAAATGATCTGAGTAGTGCCAAAGTTCTTTCCCTGAAAGTTTCCGTCGGGCCGTCTTCGGCGTAATTCCACTCGTGCGAGGAGCCAACCCAGAACAGTCCATCCTGCCAGGGAACGATGCTGATCC
>JBDTEB010000532.1:0-4798 GCA_039922795.1 Chitinophagaceae bacterium | reverse complement strand
CTTTTGCGCGCAATCTCTTAATTTTAGTAAAACTCATTGAATGAATTTTGAGGCGGACAAAATATTTTTAATTGGTTCCGTACTCCTGATCATCAGTTTATTTACCAGCAAGACTTCAGCAAGATTTGGCATTCCCACACTGATATTTTTCCTGCTTGTAGGCATTCTCGCCGGTTCTGAGGGTATCGGCAAAATTGCGTTTGATGATGCTCACCTGGCACAGGTTTTAGGCATCGTGGCCCTCAATTTTATCCTCTTCTCCGGCGGGCTCGACACGAGGGTGGAAAGCATCAAACCCATCATCTGGAGGGGCGTATCGTTATCGACCCTTGGTGTTTTAATCACCGCAACTACCGTTGGCGTGTTCATCCATCTTGTGTCGGATTTTACTTTGCTGGAAGGATTACTCCTGGGCTCTATCGTATCGGCCACCGATGCTTCTGCCGTGTTTTCTATAATCAGGTCGAGGAACATCGGACTCAAAGGCTTCATTCGTCCAACGCTCGAACTCGAAAGTGGAAGTAACGACCCGATGGCCTATATCCTCACGATCAGCCTGACGACGCTGGTTGCCCAAGAGGGAGACATCAATATGAGTTCTATCCTGTTGATGTTTATATCACAAATGGGCCTGGGCGCTTTAATGGGTTATCTGCTTGGGCGCATAATGGTATGGGTTATCAATCACATTTCGCTAGACACGGAAGGACTTTATCCCGTGTTGATGATGGCATTTATCTTTTTCTGCTTTTCATTCACCGCTGTTATCGGTGGCAACGGTTTTCTTGCCGTTTATATCGCAGCGCTCGTGCTCGGCAACAGCAGTTTTATTCATAAGAAAAGCCTGATCAGGTTCTACGACGGCCAGGCATGGCTGATGCAGATCATCATGTTCCTGACCCTGGGTTTGCTGGTTTTCCCTTCCCGCATAATGCCTATTGCAGGCATTGGTTTGCTGGTTTCGCTAGTCCTGATATTTGTGGCCAGGCCATTGGCAGTTTTTATCAGCCTTTCCTTTTTTAAAATACGAACAAGGGAGAAACTTTTTATTTCATGGGTCGGTCTTCGCGGAGCCGTGCCCATCGTATTTGCTACCTTTCCCATGATGGCGCACCTGAACAAGGCAAATGTCATTTTCCATCTGGTATTTTTTATTTCCACCACTTCTGTATTGATCCAGGGTACCACCCTCCCACTGGTAGCCAAATGGCTGAAACTTATTGTGCCTGCAAAGATTAAAAGGCTCTCCGCGCTGGATATGGAACTATCCGACACCTTGAAATCAGAGCTTGTCGAGATCCTTATCCCCGCGTTCACCAGCGTGATCGGTAAATCCATCGTAGAGCTCAACTTCCCTCCTTCTGCCTTTATCGTGCTATTAAATCGTGGCAATCAATACCTGCAGCCGAGTGGATCAACGGTAATTATGGAAGGTGATAAACTGATGGTGATGGCGAAACAAAAAGAGAGTCTTTCGGAAGTTTACCTCACCCTTGATCTGCCCTTTGATCCTGACCGGCACGAAGAAGAACCACATATCCCAACCATCTATTGAATAAACATCTTCATACCCATTTCATAAAAAGCAGCGCAGCGGCACTTGGGTTCAGCTATTGTGGCATCGCAAAAGCTGAACCCCTTGATGAGGATGCGAGACGCCTTGAAAGCTGGCTGAACAGCGGCAAGCATGGGAAGATGCATTATATGGAAAACAATTTCGACCTGCGCATCAATCCCTGCAAGTTGGTACCGGGCGCAAAATCTGTGATTACTCTATTGTTAAACTATTACCCGTCAGCCAGGCAGGAACCAGCAACGCCAGCCATCTCAAAATATGCCTTGGGCATGGATTATCACGAGGTGATCCGCACAAAATTGAATGAACTGGTTACGGCCTTGAAGGTCGAGATCGGCGATATCGCGGGTCGTGGATTTGTGGATTCTGCTCCTGTACTGGAACGCGCATGGGCCATTAAAAGCGGGCTCGGCTGGATCGGAAAAAATGGAAACCTCATTACGAAGGGTGACGGATCGTTTTTTTTTATTGCCACTTTGATCGTTGATCTGGAACTTAATTACGACGATCCCTTTGTTCGTGACTATTGCGGCAGCTGCAGGCGTTGCATTGAAGCCTGTCCTACTGATGCGATACTCGAAGAAAAGGTGATCGACGGCAGCCGATGCATCTCTTATTTTACCATCGAATTAAAAGATCAGCTTATTCCCGATGACGTGAAGGGGAAATTCGATAACTGGATGTTTGGCTGTGATGTATGCCAGGATGTATGTCCCTGGAATCGATTCAGCAAACCCACCACGGAACCATCATTCGCCCCCATCCCGGAGATTCTGCATCTCAACACTGGCGAATGGGAGGAAATGACTGAAGAAGCCTTTAAATCAGTCTTTAAGCACTCGCCCTTGAAAAGAAGTAAGTTCAGCGGGATAAAAAGGAACCTCAAATTTCTCAGGTCTTAAAAGATCCAGCCTGCCCTGATCACCAGCCTGCCGAATGGCAGAAAGGCAATCGTTGCATGGTTGCTGGAAATTTATTTCAACGCAGAAATAACCAAAAGCATTTACATTACAGCAAAGGGATAAATCATTTAAGTAACACATTACAATAGAATGGTTTTTCCTGTAAGTAAAAGATCCTTTGACCAGGCTAGCCTATGAACTCACCAAAAAATCAACTCCCTCCATTTTTGACCGGTGGCGGGCAAATGGCTGAAATGATTAATGCGATGGATTGGACCAACCACCCGCCTGGCGACATTGGACAATGGTCACATAGTTTACGTGCCGCGCTTGGCATTTGTCTGAATTCATTTTTTCCTATGTCGGTCATGTGGGGAGATGACCTGATCATGTTTTACAACGATGCCTATAGCGAGCTGATCGGTGAAAAACACCTCATGGCCCCTGGCGCAAAAGCATCCAGGGTATGGAGCGAAGCCTGGCCGCAAATGGGAATAACGATAGAGGGCGTTTTACAAAATGGGACAGCCCGATGGTGCGAAGATCAATTATTGATTATTGATCGTAACGGCGTGCCAGAAAACTGTTTTTTCACTTCGTCTTACAGCGCCATTCGTGATGACAATGGTGAGATAGCGGGGGTGTTCTGGGCAATTAACGACACGTCAAAAAGGGTGAGGGCAATGGCGCATCAACATACAGAACAGGTTTTGGCATCCCGGAAAATTGAAGAAAGCGAAGAGCGGTTTCGCAACCTGGTATACAAAGCGTCATCACCCATCTGCATACTAAAAGGTGAAGACATGAGGCTGGAAGTTGCGAATGATCCTTTATATGCAGTTTGGGGAGTTGATAAAAGCGCATTGGGAAAAACATTCCTGGAGATCATTCCTGAAATGAAAGATCAGCCTTTTATGGGATGGTTACTGGAGGTCTATAACAGTGGCATCACCCATTACGGTAATGAACAGGCAGCATATTTCGAAAGAAGTAATGGCGAAAGAGAAACCGCCTATTTCAATTTCGTCTACCAGCCCTACCGGGAAAATAACGGAATGATTTCGGGTGTAATCGTATTTGCTACTGACGTTACCGAACTGGTGGTCGCACGCAAAAAAATGGAACAACAGGCAACCATGGTCACCGGCCTGTTGATGACGGCACCTGCTTTTGTGTGCACGCTTAAAGGAAAAGATCACGTCTACGATCTGATCAATGAACGATATCAAAAAATATTTGGAAACCGGATATTAAAAAACAGACCGATTCTTGAAGCATTACCAGAACTGGATGGGCAGGGCATTATTGCAAAGCTTGATCATGTTTTTACCACGGGTGAAACTTATGTGGGTATTGATAATCCAGTGACATTGTCGCGGGATGAAGGATTGGCGCCGGAGTTATGCTATTTCAACTTCAGCTATCAACCCATGTATAATGAAGAGGGAGAAATTTATTCCATCCTTGTTTTTGGCTACGAGGTTACTGACAAAGCGATGTTCAATCAGAAAATGAAAGAAAGCGAAAGCCATTTTCGGCAGATGGCAGATTTAATGCCCTCCAAAATCACCAGTGCTACTCCAGATGGAGGTGTGACATATTATAATAAGGAGTGGCTGGATTATTCCGATATGAGCTTTGACGAATTGAAAAGCTTCGGGTACCACAAACTGATGCATCCGGATGAGGTGCCTGTATTTCAAAAACTTCTTGCAGAGGCTGCGAATGATGGGAAAACCCTGGAAATGGAGATGCGTTTTATAAACAGACAGGGAGAATATATATGGCATCTAAACCGGGCCTCACCGATAAAAGATAAGGACGGGCACATAAAAATGTGGTTAGGTGTTACGAGTAATATTCAACATCAGAAAAGTCAGGAAGAAGCACTGGAAAAAGCGGTCATCAACAGAACGATCAAATTAGAAGAAGCTAACGAAAAGCTTCTTTTTGAAAATGAAGAAAAAGGAAAAAGGGCTGCGGAACTGGTGGTCGTGAACAGAGATCTCCAGGCATTTACTTTTATTTCGAGTCACCACCTGCAAGAACCATTGCGGAAAATTCAAACCTATGCGTCTCTTATTTTAGAAAGGGAACCGCAATTATCTGAAGAGGGAAAATATCATTTTCAACGCATTCAGTCATCAGCAAGCAGAATGCAGCACCTGATCAAAGATCTGCTGTCTTATTCCAATACGCACGTTACCGATCGAACATTCGAAAATGTCGACTTAAATGCGATTGTTGATGCAATAAAAAATGACCTGGCGGAAACGATACTTGAAAAAAATGCGGTGATAGAAACATCTTCATTATGCTG
>JBDTEB010000531.1:0-3450 GCA_039922795.1 Chitinophagaceae bacterium | reverse complement strand
TTCGAATGAATCAAATTAAACTGTCGTTCCAGCATATGCCGGTTGATGCATAAAAAATCAGGTTTTCCTTTTGCGATTACTTTGTGATACATCAGCACTGGCAATCCTTTCAACGCTTTGCTGCGCTTGTAGAAATACCAGGCAAGTATTATAAAACCGAAAATTAAAAAAATAATAAGGGCTATTTCCATGGCTGTGCTGCAAGATAATCTTTATGAAAAATAGAATCCATAATTACAATCCCCCTAAATTTGCGCCAGGGAAATGGTGTCTTCCTTATCAACCGCCGAAAGGCTGATGGCGCCTGCATAATCAAGTTGTTGTACAACTTACAAAAACAGGTGCAGGTATGCGAAAAATTATTGAGACCTACAGCAGTCGGGAGATCTATCCTTTAATTTTCAAATCATTACTGATCGTTATTCCCTTGTCAGTCGCCACGGGACTCGGCATTGCCGGATTTTTATGGATGCTCGACAAGGTGACCATTCTACAACATCGGCATTCATGGCTGTTATTTCTTTTGCCGTTAGCCGGGATCTTCATCTGGTGGATTTATTATCAATTTGGTGAAAGGTCCGCTTCGGGTAACAAGCTGATCATTGAAGAGATTCATACACCCGGAGGAGGCGTGCCTGTGGCGATGGCACCGCTGGTTACTATCGGAACAATCATCACCCATTTATTTGGCGGGTCTGCAGGCAGGGAAGGCACAGCCGTGCAGATGGCCGGTAGTTTTGGAGGATTTGTCTGCAACACGTGCAAACTCAAGCCAGGCACAACGAGAATCGTTTTGATCGCAGCGATCTCTGCCGGTTTTGCTGCAGTTTTCGGCACACCGCTAACCGGGTCAATCTTTTCCCTGGAGGTCCTAAAAAAAGGCAGCACCAGTTATGATGCCCTCATCCCTGCGCTGGTAGCAGCTTTCATCGCTCACGGCGTATGCATTGCCGCAGGTATCCACCATACGGAGTATGGCATCAGGCCATTGGATCATTTGTTTGAAATGTCGATTCTTTTGAAAACAGCACTCGCAGGGATCGCCTTCGGACTTGCCGCTTTTCTTTTTATCCAGGCCGATCATGGTGTGCGAAAACTGAGTGCGCGATTTATAACTGTTGAATGGCTGCGGCCCGTGGGTGGGGCATTGATTATAATACTGCTTTGTATAACACTGGGCACCAGGGATTACACCGGTCTAGGGGTTTCGCCTTCGGCAGAAGGAGGAGCGTCAATCGTGAGCGCGTTTTCGCCCACTGGCGTGGGTTACTTCAGCTGGTTCTGGAAAATTGTTTTTACTGCGATCACGCTGGGCACTGGTTTCAAGGGAGGCGAGGTGACACCATTATTTTTCATCGGGGCTACATTGGGAAATACGCTTGCGTCGGTTGGCGGTATGCCCATCGATCTTTTCGCCGGTTTGGGTTTCATCGCCGTGTTTGCAGGTGCCAGCAAAACCCCCCTTGCCTGCACCATGATGGGTATCGAATTATTCGGTGCCGACAATGTCATTTATTTTGCCGTAGCCTGTTTCATCGCCCATTATGCGAGCGGAAAAAGAGGGATTTACACCGTAAAATAATGGAGCCGAGGGGTATATAAGGCGAAAAATAACTATTGCTACAAATGGGTAGCCCGTACCGGGCAGAAAAAAAGCTGGTTATAGTTCGGGTCGCCAGCAGACCATTGTCTTTAGGACAAAAAATGCCTTTACTGAACATTGAGAATTGATCGTTGAAAACTGAATATTTTTTTTACTCACTCCTCAAAACTTCTCCTGCTCTTCCGTAAAATATGTCTTCCTGCCACCAATCACTTTTACCAGTATCTTTTTGCCAGTCGGACTTTCCGTCTTCTTCGAATTATGTATCACCAGAAAATCTCTCAGTTCGCCAGAGATGGTACCGGGTCTTTCTTTCAGGATCTGTCGCTCGCCATGGTTTAATACCTTTTTAATTGAAGCTGCCAGTTTGGTAACATATTTAGCCGGGATGTTTTTGCACAGCGAGAATGGCGACAACTTTGCATTCCACAAGATTTCATCGGCATAGGCATTTCCAATACCGCGGATCACATGCTGATCCATCAGCCAACTTTTCACGCTGGCATTAGTGTGCGCAAATGCTTCTTTTAGAAAAGCGGAATTAATCTTTTTAGACAAAGCATCTTCCACATCGTTGTGCGGCGGATTAAGTTTTGGTGTCGCCTGCCGCTGAAAATCAGTCATACCAAAAGTCCTCCCATCCTCCAGTTCCAATGAGATGATGACGTATTTATGTGTCTCCGTTCCGTCATCAATATACAATTGTCCGTGCAGCATCAAATGCAAACCCAACACGGTTCCATCTTTAAAATTGACATGCAGTTCTTTGCCTTCGCGAATAACTTTGGCTATGGTTTGTCCTGCAAGTGCCTTAGTCATTTGTGCCTGCGAGGCATTTGATTTCTGCTTTACCAGCAGTTTCACTTTCTTCACTGTTTTGCCGGCCAGTTCTTTGGTCAGGTTCTTACTGAACACTTGCAGATCGGGGAGTTCGGGCATAGTCTGAAATATCGGTTAATGAATGGATGGATGAATGTAGTTCTTTCGGCAAACGCCGTTATAAAGGATCGGAGGAAATGCTGTAAAAATCGATAGCATTCTGATAGAGAACTTTCTGCTGCAGATCAAGATCACCCAGATCCAGCAGAACCTGCCTGTAATTCGACCAGGCCTTTTCATAACTTCCTGCCTCCAGGGTAACAGGCCAGTCTCCGCCACAGAAACACCGGTTTTCACCAAAGCAATCCAGCACAAATTCTATTGCAGGTGAAATATCTTCCGGGGTCCACTGATCGCCTTTTTTCAGTGCTGTGCCCAGGCCAGAGATCTTGGCATACGCGTTTTTATTATCTGCCAGGGCTTTCAGCTGTATTTTCCAATAGGCCCAGTCGATTGAGCCCGAAGCTGGTGGCTGGTTCAGGTGATCGAGTACCAGTTTAAGATCCGGGATTTTTTGAGACACTTTGAATGCGGTCTCAAGATGCGCAGCATTCACACCAGCGAAATCAAAACAAAATCCTGCGCGGGCAATGAGTTCCAGGCTTTCCATCACCGTATCCTGCAGCAACCAGGCGGGATCAGCTTCGTCCTGGAGAACATGCCTGATACCCCGGATCAATGGCTGTTGCAGAACTTCAGTTTCAAGCAAACGAGCCGTTTCTGAAGGATCCTGCAATGGAAGCCAGGCAACTATTCCTTTTATCCAGGGAAAGCGGACGGCTGATTCCAGCATATGTCGAGTCTCTTCCAGTCTGTTCGAAGTTTGCACCAGAATTCCTTCGCACACATCAGCCGACAGTCTTTCTTCTTCGAGCATCTCCAGTGCAAAAAGACGGTTCGGTTCTGACACTGCATCGAGCCACGGATACCGGGCGTTGGCCGGATCACAGCAATGAACATGGGTATCA
>JBDTEB010000530.1:0-3124 GCA_039922795.1 Chitinophagaceae bacterium | reverse complement strand
GGGCAGTTCACCACCCAGGGTGGAACGCACCTCATCGCTTTTAAAGAAGGTTTCGTAAAAACTATCCGTGATTTTTATAAAAAAGACTACGACGTAAGCGATATAAGAGCCAGCATATGCGCTGCAGTCTCTATCCGCGTGCAGGAACCGGTTTTCGAAAGCCAGACGAAAACCAAACTGGGTTCGCAGATCGTGTTCGATAACGGACCCACCGTTAAAAATTTCATAGGCGACTTTCTCAACAAGGAGCTCAACAACTTCCTTCACAGGAATCCGACAACCGCCGATGCCCTGAAGAGACGGATCGAACAAAGTGAAAGAGAAAGAAAAGAATTGGCGGGGATTAAGAAACTGGCCAACGAAAGAGCCAAGAAAGCCAATCTGCACAACAAAAAACTACGAGACTGCCGTTTCCACTACAATGATGAGCCGGCAGGAAAGGACAAAGACAAGATTATAGAAAAACAAAAAGAAAGCACCATATTTATCACGGAAGGAGATTCGGCCAGCGGATCACTGACCAAATCCCGAAGCGTGGAAACGCAAGCTGTATTCAGCCTTCGGGGCAAACCGCTGAACTGTTTTTCCCTTACTAAAAAGATTGTTTACGAAAACGAAGAATTTAATCTCCTCCAGCACGCATTAAATATTGAAGAAGGCTATGAAGGATTACGGTACAACAATATCGTAATTGCCACCGACGCCGATGTGGATGGAATGCATATCAGGCTTCTGATGATGACATTTTTCCTGCAATTCTTTCCGGACCTCGTAAAAAACAATCATCTCTATATCCTGGAGACGCCTTTATTCAGGGTTCGTAATAAACAGGAAACCATTTATTGTTTTGACGAAACTGAAAAACAGGCCGCGGTAAAAAAACTGGGCAACAAACCCGAGATCACAAGATTTAAGGGACTTGGCGAGATCAGCCCGGATGAATTCGGCAGGTTTATCGGTCCGGAAATGCGCGTTCAACCCGTGATCATGATGCAGGACACGCATATCCAGGCACTACTTGAATATTATATGGGCAAAAACACCCAGCAGCGTCAGGACTTTATCATTGACAATCTAAAGGTAGAGGCCGACCTGATCGACGGGGTCCCTGAACTGCCCGCCTAGACAATTCACATCACTAAAATCAATCAATGATTCATATCGTTTTCCAGGCAGCCGACGAACCGGCCTTAGAAAAAAGTTTTGAGCTGGATGAAAAGCTGAGAGGCGAGATCATCCAGGTCAAAGACGATTTTGCGGTTGGCCCGCTGGGAGATATTTATTCCCCGGACGGTATCGGGGCAAGAAAAGAATGGTGGCGAAATGTACTCGCGGGGGGAGATTATGAAGGCACCGTCGACAACGGCACCGTAAATGACGAAGCCGTAGTAACCGATCTCGTGAAACGGCTAGAGGAAGATGAGAAGCTGCAAGTCTGGATATGGGCAGCACAAAATAAGCACGATGTCTGCAGCTATTACTGGCTTACCAGTCAGCTAGCTGAATTCCAGGGAAGAATTTTTATACTTTATCTGAACAACCTTCCATTTATCAACGAAAAAGGAGGATTATTTTATCCTACCGCCTTGTCACAGATTCCGGCCAGGGAATTTGTAAAAGCAAAAAAGCTTGCGCGACCAGTAACCCCAAGTGAATTTGAAGTGGATGGCGATGAGTGGAAAAAATACTGCGCCATGCCAGGTGAGGTGAGGTTACTTGAAGGCGGGAAGAAGCTGACCGTTGAGGATGCTTCCTATTTTGACAGCGCCCTGCTGTCTTTGGCAGCGAAGGATTGGCTTAAAGTCCCGAGATTTCTTAACAATTTTTCAAATCATGCAAAAGAAACTACCGGTGATGGCTACCTGCTTTGGAGACTTAAACTACTTATTTCTTCCGGGAAGTTCGAGGCCAGGGGGGAAGTAAAAAATATGAAAGATTTTGAGATCAAAATAAAACCGGAGGAAATCCTCATCACCCAACCCGTATGAAAAAAATAATCATTTTTATTGCGATGTTTCTGCCGTTTGCGGCGAACTCGCAGAACATGGCCTCGGAGATTGACAGTCTGCTGACGACATATCAGCTGGCTGATCAATTCAATGGCACCGCGCTGGTTGCCCTTAATGGCAAACCCCTGCTCATTAAAGGTTATGGCCAGAAAGATGCCCTTAATAACAAGCCAAACACAGAGAATACCGTTTTCCAGATTGGATCGATCACCAAGCAATTTACATCCACGGTGATTCTGAAACTGCAGGAAGAGGGAAAATTATCGGTAAAGGATAAGCTGAGCAAGTATTTCCCGGGATATCCCAAAGGTGATTCTGTGACCATTGAAAACCTGTTAACCCATACTTCGGGTATTTACAATTATACAAATGACAACGATTTTATGACAAATAAAATCGCGATCCCCACCAATATGGAAAGCATGCTTGCCATATTCAGAGACAAGCCTTACACTTTTTCCCCGGGCAAGGGGTACAATTACAGCAATTCTGGCTATCTGCTGCTTGGTTACATCATACAAAAGGTCACTGGTAAACCGTATGAAACAATGATCCGGGAACTTATCTTCAAACCTTTAAAAATGAATCATTCCGGCTTCGACTTCACCCACCTGGCTGATCCTGATAAAGCAAAAGGTTATTTTACGTACACCTCTACTTCGCAGATTGCCGCTCCCATTGTTGATTCTTCCGTGTCCTTTGCCGCCGGAGCTATTTATTCAACTGTTGAAGATCTTTTTAAATGGAGCCAGGCAGTGAATGAAGGCAAAATCCTGAAACCTGCATCCTGGGCAATGGCCTACACCGTTGTAAAAAATAAATATGGATATGGATGGATCATCGACAGCATTTACGGTAAAAGAATGATTACCCATGGAGGAGGTATCCATGGCTTTAATTCAGACATGATGCGCATTCCGCAGGACGGCGTTACGATCGTGTTGCTAAACAATATGAGTAATCCCAAACTGGGTGAGATATCGTCAGCTATTGCCGCTATACTAAACAATAAGCCGTATAAGCTTCCGATAATAAACAAAGCGATGGCGGTTTCTGAAGAAATATTGAAAAAATATATCGGTGAATACGAACTGGCCCCGACATTCAAGCTCACT
>JBDTEB010000529.1:0-2994 GCA_039922795.1 Chitinophagaceae bacterium | reverse complement strand
GCCATGTATAAATTCCTTCAAAAAAATCATGGCACTTCAAATATCATTGTTTTACGAAAAAAGGGCGCACAGGAGGATATGCTTAAAGGCCTGTTTTCCAATGCAGAGGCCAGTACAACGGGTGTTTCTTTAAAGTTGAAATTTGCCAATCTTAACGACAATTTTACTTCCGATCAGATCAGGCCATTTCTTGACAGCAGTAAAAATAATGTGGTGGTCGCTTGTAGTCTCGATGAGAATTTTGCGCGCCAGCTCGCCAGCCGTTTGGCTTTTATGGATGATATTTATCCAATGCAACTTTTTGGAATGCCCACCTGGGATGGCATCAGGGATTTCGAAAAGAAGGAGTACAGGGGATTGCAAATAATTTACACCACCCCCTTTTACAATGCCAAGAGCGATAAGATCAGCATAGCCATCACCAATCATTACAGAACGGCCTTCTATTCCCGGCCTTCCGATATGGTTTTCCGCGGCTTTGAAACACTGCTCCGTTTTGGAAAACTGCTTATAGACAAGGGTCCTAACCTGGCATCAAGCATTGGTGAGAAGAAATACCGTGTGTTCACAGATTTCGATATTCAACCCGTATTCTGCAACAAACAGTCACCCACGCTGGATTATTTCGAAAACAAGAAATTGTATTTTGTGAAGATGATCGATGGAGTAATCAAGGGGGTGTTATAAGCACATTCCTGAGGGATGCTGAATGAACAAACTCCCAAACTGGTTTGTACCTTTGGTTATGCCGCTGATTGAATTTACAGATAAGGGATTATACTGCAGGGAAGGCAACTTCTACATTGATCCATGGCGGCCGGTCGAAAAAGCAGTCATCACCCACGGACACAGCGATCACGCAAAAGCGGGTAGCCAGTCCTACCTCTGCCATCACTATACAAAACCCATATTACAACTCAGGCTCGGCGATTATCCCTACGAAACCATCGGCTGGAACGAACGTATCAGAATGAATAATGTGACAGTCTCGCTTCACCCGGCAGGTCACATCATTGGCTCGAGCCAGGTGCGGGTTGAATATAAAGGAGAAGTATGGGTGGTGAGCGGCGACTATAAATTGGAAGATGATGGAATAAGTGGCGTTTTCGAGCCCGTAAGGTGCAACAGTTTTATTTCTGAATCCACCTTCGGGTTGCCTATATATCAGTGGAAACCACAGCGCCTGATTTTCGAAGATATGGCCGACTGGATCTCTCAAAACAAGGCACATGGAAAAACCAGCGTGCTCATCGCATACAGTCTTGGCAAAGCACAAAGAATACTGATGGGATTGAAAGAAACCATCAGTAACATTTTCGTTCATGGTGCGATCTGGAACATGCAGGAAACCCTTCTTGCTGCGGGATGGGACCTGCCACCGGTGCAACGCCTTACGCCCGACACACCAAAAGATGCCTATAAAGGGAGCGTGGTGATTGCTCCACCCGGGGCCGACGGATCGCCCTGGATGAAAAAATTCAGTCCATATGCGGTAGGCATTTGCAGCGGCTGGATGCAGGTTCGTGGAAACGCGCGCCGCCGTAACGTGGATGCAGGTTTTGTAATGAGCGATCATGCGGATTTTAAAGGATTGATTGAAGCCGTGAAAGCCACTGGCGCAGAGACCATCTACCTGACTCATGGTTTCCAGGCCGCCTTCAGCCGATATCTTACAGACATCGGTTTTGATGCGAGGGAAGTGAAAACTGAATACGGCGGCGAAGAAGAGGAGTCACTTGCTTCAGCAGAACCACTCACAGAAAACGTGACGGAAAATGACTAGTGCTTCCGAAAATATCATCCAGGAAGAGACGGAAGCAGTGCTGAAAGACGGCATGGAACTGTTTGCCGAGCTTGTTTCCGAGATCAGCGCTACCACGAAAACCAATGACAAACTGGATTCGCTGGTAAATTATTTCGCCACCGCTCCGGAGAAAGACAGGGTTTGGGTGATTGCATTATTCAGCGGAAGAAGGCCAAAACGAGTCGTTAATTCCACCCTCCTTTGGAACTGGTGCATCGAACTCGCAGGAATCCCTGCCTGGCTTTTTGCAGAATGCTATCATACCGTGGGTGATCTGGCAGAAACCATTTCCTTGTTGTTGCCGGAAACTGTGCTGGAACCGGCAGATCTGCTTACGACAACCGAAGAACAACCATCGCTGAATTCCGCCGGACTTGCACCGGGTAGCCTCAGTTATTTTCTCGAAAAATTCATCCAGCTGGAAAAGCAGGATGAGCAGATCAGGAAAAATTTTATCCTGCGAAGCTGGCACAACATGAATCGCAATGAACGTTTCGTTTTTAATAAATTAATTACCGGTAATTTCCGGATCGGCGTGTCACAAAAGACGATGGTGAATGCGCTGGCGAAAACGGTTACGCTCTCTTCTTCCATTATAGCGCATCGCATCAGTGGCAACTGGGATCCTGTAACAACGGGTTTCGAAGACCTGTTAAGCGAGGGCTCGGTCTCCATAGATTTTTCCAAACCCTATCCATTTTATCTGGCCTATGCCTTCGAAGCTGAGCTGGATACGCTGGGTGAGCCAGGAGAGTGGCAGGCTGAATGGAAGTGGGATGGCATCCGCGGACAGATCGTTAAACGAAACGGTGAACTCTTTGTGTGGAGCAGGGGAGAGGAACTGATGACTGACAAGTTCCCCGAATACCAGGCCTTGACGCAACTTTTGCCCGACGGACTTGTACTCGATGGCGAGATCATCCCCAGCCGCGACGGAAAGCCACTGCCCTTTGCTATTTTACAAACGAGGATCGGCCGCAAGAATATTACAAAAAAACAATTGGAAGAAGCGCCGATATCATTTTTCTGTTATGACCTGCTGGAATTTGAGGGACAAGACTGGCGCGGAGAGCCGATGGAGGTAAGGAGACAGAAACTGGTTGAGATCGTTGGCCATATTCAACACAAATCTCTGCTGCTGTCACCGGTAATAGAATTTGCAAGCTGGGATGAACTGGCTGCCTTGCGCG
>JBDTEB010000528.1:0-2880 GCA_039922795.1 Chitinophagaceae bacterium | reverse complement strand
CAAAATGCCACAACGCCACCGGTAATTTCCCTGATTCATCTGCCTGATCATAGAGCCATAAGAACACTTCAGGATAACAAGGAACTTAAAGATAAATATGACGCACTACACCTGAATCCGAAAGAATTTCTGAAGGTAGATATCGGGGAGGTAACACTGGATGCCTGGATGATAAAACCCAAAAACTTTGATCCGGCAAAGAAATATCCCATATTGTTTTTTGTTTATGGTGAGCCCGCCAGCTCTACTGTTCAGGATGATTGGGGCGGCGGTTCGCTCTGGGATCAGTACATGGCCCAACAGGGAAACATCGTTATGAGCATCGACAGCCGCGGAACGAAAACCCCGAGAGGCAAGGCATGGAGAAATTCTATTTATAAACAAATAGGAATCCTTTCTTCGCAGGACCAGGCTGATGCTGCAAAAAAGATCTTCAGTATGTATTCATTCATAGATACCGCCCGGGTTGGCATCTGGGGCTGGAGTGGCGGCGGTCAGATGACGCTCAACTGTATGTTTCGTCACCCGGATATTTATAAAACAGGACTGGCCGTATCTTTTGTTTCTGACCAAAAACTGTATGATGCTACTTACCAGGAACGATACATGAGTTTGCTGGACGATAATGCCAAAGGCTATCACGACGGCTCACCCATAAATTTCGCCAAAAATCTACAGGGCACATTAATGATCATTGCCGGTACAGGTGACGATAACGTACATTACCAGAGTTTTGAAATGCTGGCGAACGAATTGATAAAACAGAATAAAATGTTTTACATGATGTCATATCCCATGCGTTCGCATAGTATTAATGAAAGAGAAAACACATCGCTTCATTTGCGGGAAACGATGGTAAAATACTGGAAAGAACATTTGTAATGTGGTTACGCCTTACTAAAAATTATGAACAATTATCCGAGTATATTTAATGATGTGATAGGTCCGGTTATGCGTGGGCCCTCCAGTTCTCATTGTGCGGCTTCCCTGCGAATTGGCAGACTGTGCAGGGACCTGATGGCAAATAATATCACGAGTATCCTGGTTGAATTCGATCCAAACGGTTCTTTGGCAGACACTCACACCGGTCAGGGTTCTGATATGGGTCTATTTGGTGGTTTTCTCGGATGGGAAGCAGATGATGCACGCCTGCCCGAATCTGAAAATTATATATCGAATGCAGGTATCCCGGTTCAATTTGCGGTAAGAGATATTCAGGCGGAACATTTAAATACCTATCTGATTACGTTAACAAATGCTGAAGAAACAAGAAGCGTAACTGCTATTTCAACAGGTGGGGGTATGATTGAAGTAATAGCCATTGACGGCGTCAAGGTCTCTATGATGGGTGATTTTTATGAAACGCTGATTTATTGCACCTCACCGAATAAGATCCTGGAAGTAATTGAAACCGGGATGGCTTATGATTACCTGATTGTGTCTGATGAAAACCCGCATTTTATTGAAATCAAAGCGCAATGTTTTCCGGATGATCTGCTGTATGAACAATTGGCTTCAATGGAAGATGTCTTATTTATAAAAAAACTTAGCCCTGTTCTTCCTGTCCTATCCAGAAAAGGGGTTAAAGCACCGTTTACTACCTGCAATGAAATGTTGGAATACAATAAAGAGAAAAATCTTTCTCTGTTGGACCTGGCCATTTGTTATGAGCGGGAGCGGGGAAATATTTCTGAAGAAGAAATTATGAGAAAGATGAGGAAGATAGTGGATATTCTGAAAGACTCTATCCAATCCGGGCTTAAGGGTACACACTATGCCGATAGGTTATTGGGCAGTCAGTCGGTAAATTTCAAAAGCCAGTTACAAAACAAGCGATTGGTAGATACGGGGGCATTGAATAATGTGGTGATGTATGTGTCTGCACTAATGGAGGTTAAAAGTTCAATGGGAGTTATTGTGGCGGCTCCCACGGCAGGTTCATGCGGTACGCTGCCAGGCGCTGTGATAGGGACCGCGGATTTCCTGGGAATTTCCGAAAATGACATTACAAAAGCCATGTTGGTGGCGGGAATGATAGGAATTTTTATTGCGACACAGTCCACTTTTGCCGGAGAGTTGGCGGGTTGTGGCGTAGAGTATGGTTCGGGAGGAAGTATGGCGGCCGCCGCAATTGTTCATCTCGGAAAAGGCTCGCTTGCGCAATCTGTTGCTGCTGCTTCTATGGTTTTACAAAGTACTCTGGGACTGTCCTGCACACCTGTTGCCAACAGAGTGGAGGCTCCTTGCCTGGGAAATAATATAATGGCAGCAACCAATGCGGTTACCTTCGCCAATATGGCACTCTCCGGGTATGACCCGTTAATTCCTTTGGATGAAGTGATTGAAACCATGCACACCATCGGCATGGCAATACCACATGAATACAAATGCACCAACATCGGTGGATTGTGCGCTACTAAAACGGCTAAAATTCTGGAAGCGCAATTAAATTCGAAACAGATCATTCCCTGACAACAATTATACCCACTTTCCAACAGTCAAAAGTATAAGACGATGAACTTTTCTCATTTTAAAAAGTAAAAATGTTTGACAAAGAAACCTATATAAAGAGAAGGAAAAGATTAAAGGAAGATGTTGGTCATGGCCTCATATTGCTATTGGGGAATGCAGAAAGCAGCATGAACTACCTGGACAATACGTACCACTTTCGGCAGGATAGTAACTTTCTATATTTCTTCGGCATGGACCGCCCGGGCTTAATGGCGATGATTGATGTGGATAACGATACCGAATTTATTTTTGGAGATGATATCAGTGTTGAAGACATCATCTGGACCGGTCCGTTGCAATCATTACGAGATTATGCGGAACAGGCAGGTGTTTCCAAAACTTCACCATCAGTCTCCATTTCGGACATCG
>JBDTEB010000527.1:0-5309 GCA_039922795.1 Chitinophagaceae bacterium | reverse complement strand
CCAGACGCGGCAGCGATCACGGCTCAGCTGGAACTTGCCTTTAAATAACCGCGCAACATTGATGAGTAGTTTCAACTATTGGTAAAAAATACAGGATTTGCATGATATCAGTCATTGTTTGTTCTATCAACGACAAAGTGTTTGCTGAATTCAGCCAGAATATTTCCGACACGATAGGAACAGCGTATGAAATTATCAGGATTGATAATTCCGGTAATACAGATAGTATCTGCAGCGCATACAACAAAGGGGCAAAACGTGCCGTGTATGAAATCGTCTGCTTTGTACATGAGGATGTATTCTTTCATACCAATGACTGGGGCAAAACGGTAAGTAAAATTTTTGCTGAACCTGATGCGCCGGGTTTACTTGGCATCGCAGGAAGTCGCTACAAATCATTCGCACCGGCTAGTTGGGGTTTGATTCCTGCTGAACGTTTTATCAATATAATTCAGCAGCACAAATATAGAACGCTCGAGGCCTTTCACCATTTTGAAAATCCTACCGGTCAATCCCTGGCAGATGTTGTTTGTATAGACGGTGTCTGGATGTGTACTACGAGATCTATCGCGCTGGAAATCGGTTTTGATGATATCACGCTGCAGGGTTTTCACGGATATGACATCGATTTTTCACTGGCAATTTATAAGAAATACAGAGTGGCTGTAACCTTTGACGTTTTGCTTGCTCATTTTTCAGAAGGCCGCAATGACAGATCATGGGTCATTGAGATGATGAAGCTTCACAAAAAATGGAAAAAGGAATTGCCCCTTTCAAATATGTCCGGAAAAAATATTGGGCTTAATGTATACGAAGGCAGCGCAGTTCACCATTTTCTGGAACTCATGATGTCTCTCAAATTTCCAGCAAAGGAAATTTTCAGCATGCTTGAATACAACAACCAGAACCCAAATCTTAACAGAAACTTTCTTATTTCTTTAAAATTTCGTGCTTTGAAGTATTTTTTTGTTCATAGCTGGCCGGGGAGATTTCTGGCAAAATCCAGATCAATAAGTGCACAGGCATGATAATCCCTGACCTGGCAATTGTTATCCCGGCTTACAAAGCGACCTATCTTTTTGAGGCACTTCAGTCGCTGCAGAAGCAAACCAGCCAGCTATTTACCGTGTACATCGGTGACGACAACAGCCCGGAAGATTTGAAAATAATTTGCGATCAGTTCAAGGGTCATATTAGTTTAGATTATCATCATTTTGCAACTAATATGGGAGGAACAAATCTTGTTCAGCATTGGATGCGATGCGTTGCATTAAAACAAAATGAAAAATGGATCTGGCTATTTTCCGATGATGATATTGCTGAAGAGTACTGCGTGGAAAAGTTTTACCAGGCCCTGGAAAAAACAGCGGCTTGTTACGATGTATATCGCTTTAACACCATGGTAATCGATGAAAAGGGAACACGGATAAGCGAGGCGCAGCCAAGCCCTGAAATCGAAAACCCGATGAACCTCGCTTGCGAAATACTTCTCTGGAACAGGGGGAATTCAATGCCCGATCATATTTTCAGCGCAGCAAAATATGCCGAACTTAATGGGTTTGTAGATTTTGCGTTCGCCCAGGGATCGGATTGGGCCAGCTCGATAAATTATTCCTATCCAAAGGGACTTTTCACGATCGGTGGCCCCAAAGTAAAATGGCGCATGAGCAGCTCCAATGTTTCGGCTGTACATACCAACAAAAGAACGGCAATGATGATGGGGCATCTGCAGTTCCTCGAGTGGATACTGCAACGTTTCAGTACCGGTGATCAATCCAGTTTTGGCATACAGCTTTCACGCATTCGTAGTGCCGCACTGCACAACCTCGAGGCTGTTTTCAGAAGACATTACCGGGGTGTGCCTTTTGCTGATTTTCTAAAAGTTGTTAAACGCACATCGGAAGTTTTCAACATAAGCCAGCTTGCCGCTTTCCGGATCTGCGCGGAGATTAACTACCGCGTTTACCGGCCGAAATTCAGGGCTGCGGTAAAAAGATTGATCATACCAGCCAAAGCATAATGGTGAGTATGCCGCTTTGTGTTACGAAGGCCCCACTGGTGTCGATCATCATCCCAACTTACAATTCGTCAAAAACGCTTTTGTCCTGCCTGCGTTCAATAACCACACAGGACTTTCAAAATATTCAGGTGCTCATAATGGATGGAAAGTCGACAGATGATACAACACTGATCGCGCAGTCTGTCGCCAAAGATTATACGTTCGTTCAATATGAATCGAAACCAGACAATGGCATTTATGATGCGATGAATAAGGGTGCGGCGACGGCTACCGGCGAGTGGTTGATTTTTATGGGAGCTGATGACGAGTTGCATGATCATACGGTGCTCTCCCGTATTTCAACAATACTCTTAACAACAGACGCAGATTTCGTTTATGGCAACGCAGAACTCATCGGTGATTCTTCCTGGGCGAAACATGGAACGATCTATGATGGGCCCTTCCCGCTGAGAAAACTGTTCAAAAAAAATATTTGTCATCAGGCTGTTTTCTATCGTCGGCATTTGTTTACCAGCATAGGAAATTACAATACCCGGTTCACCGTTTGTGCTGATTGGGATTTTAATTTCAGGTGTTTTGCAAAAGGAAAAGTTCAGTATGCCGACCAGGTCATTTCGAAATTTGCCGGAGGTGGATACAGCACAAACGTGACCGTCGACGACTTCAACAACGAAAGTATTTTCCTTTTAAAAAAATATTTTGACATAAGCTTCTTTAATTCCCTGCTTGATCCGTTCGACTGGGTCTTTTACCATCATTTTCTCCGGTGTTTTTCTCGGAGAAAATATTTCAGGGCGGCATATTACTGGATACTGGCCATTTACCACAGTCATAAAAAAATAAGCATGTTAAGGGTAACCCTGGGAAGAGTAAAGGGACGCCTGGTGAAAACATCAAAATAGCAGGATAAAATAAACAAGGCAAAGCGCGCGTGAAAAAAAGAATATTTTCCATATACCTTCCACAATTTCATCCAATTCCTGAAAACGATTTATTCTGGGGAAAAGGTTTTACTGAATGGCATAACGTTGCCTCCGCAAAACCACAATTCGAAGGGCACTATCAGCCGCATTTTCCTGGTGAACTCGGATACTACGATCTCAGGGTACAAGAGACCATGGAAGACCAGGCTGAACTGGCTTCCAGTCATGGCATAGACGGGTTTTTATTTTATCACTACTGGTTCCATGGTAATCCGGTAATGAGCATCCCGCTTCAGAATTATTTGAAACATCAAAAGAATAAACTCCCTTATTTTTTTTGCTGGGCAAATGAAAACTGGACGAGAAGGTGGGATGGGGGCGAAACAGACGTCCTTCTCAGTCAGGATTATGATCCGGAAGAGACCGAAAAACATCTCTCGTATCTTTTCCAATACTTCAATGATCCGCAGTATCTGAAAATAAATAATTGTCCTGTGCTTGTTGTGTATAAACCCTTACTGATTCCGGACCTGGAAAAATGGGTAGATAAAGTAAGGAGTTATTGTAAAAGGAATAACTATCCCGGAATTTACCTGATTTATATGTTGCATCAGGGCCAGGATAATGGAGCAACGGTCACAGCATCAGGTTTCGATTCGGCCCTGTATTTTGAGCCCAGCTACGGAACGCTTCCCTTTCATAAATACAAGCTGACATTGTTTGACAAAATTGGTAAACTCGCTCACCTGATGAAATTGAAAAATCAGTTGCCTCTTGTTTACCGCCACAACAGGATAGAATATGAAGATTATGTTCGTTACAGGATGAGTAAACGGCCTGAAGAGTCTTTTAAAGTATTTCCTATGGTTTTCCCCAGTTGGGACAATACCTGCAGAAGAAAGAAAGGCGGAGGTAATATTTTTGTCGGCAGCGATCCGTCAAAATTTAAAACCTGGCTGAAGTCTGTTTTTACCCAGTACAGATCGTACACGGAGGAAGAAAACCTGGTAATCATCAATGCCTGGAACGAGTGGGCCGAGGGCAATCATCTCGAACCCTGCGTTAAATGGGGCAGGCAGTACCTGGAGGCCGTAAAAGAGGTTGTCGAAGAGAACAGGGAACAGGTTTCGATGACCCGGTTGCAGGGGCCAAATTCAACGAATAATGCAGGATCGAAATAAGAAAGAGGTTCTTGTTCTCGTGATGTGCTACCGCAGTTCCCTGAGCGAGTACGAGCAGGTGTCATTAAAGCAATGCATTAATGTATTGGGTAATCATCCGATTCATATTGTGAAGCCTGTCTCTCTGAATATTTCAGCGTGGCCGATAGATTTTGACCGCATAGCGCTTGATACTTTCGATGACCGTTTTTTCAGGGACATTGGGGCATACAGCAGGCTTCTATTATCCAAACAATTTTATCAGCGATATATTGATTACAAATACATCCTGATCTACCAGTTGGATGCATTTGTTTTCAGAGACAGTTTAAGTGAATGGTGTAGCAAAGACTTTGATTATATTGGAGCACCATGGTTTGAAAATTTTTCACATACTAATACCCAGGCACCATTTATACACGGCGGTAACGGCGGTTTTTCACTGAGAAAAATAGATTCACATCTTAAAGTGCTTAATTCCTTTTCCTACATCAGTCGCCCCGCAGAAAACTGGAAAAAAAGGACGGAAAGCCGGCCCGCCGGAATAAAAATATTCCATGAAGCCGCAGGATATCTTTTAGACCTGACCATCAGGAACAATACATTCTGGAGAATGAATTCGTTCAGGGGTTTCGAGGACCAGTTCTGGTGTCTTGTCGCATCCCGGAACTTCTCCTGGTTTAAAATACCCGGGTACAGGGAGGCGCTGGATTTCGCGTTTGAGATGCAACCCAGGCGAATGTTTGCCGTCAATGACAATCGGCTACCCTTTGGATGCCATGCCTGGTGGAAATATGACCTGGAATTCTGGAAGCCATTTATTAATGAGTATGGTTACGAATTAAAAGAAAATCAAGCTGTTTCGAATTGATGACGGAAGTATCAAACTTTGTAGCATTTACAATATGCTCGAACAATTATCTCGCACAAGCGAAAACATTAGAGCAAAGCCTGAGAAGATTTCACCCGGAATCCAGCTTTTACATTGCCCTGGTTGATATTTATTCAGAGGAAACGGATTATTCCATATTCGACAGATCTACGATCGTAGAATTAAATGAACAGATCATACCTGGTTATCAGAACATGATCTCCAGGTATGGGATCATTGAAATTAATACGGCAATAAAGCCATTCTTTTTTCAGTATCTGGCTGGTATGCATCCCCGGTCGGAAGCGATATTTTATTTTGATCCGGACATTGTT
>JBDTEB010000526.1:0-4217 GCA_039922795.1 Chitinophagaceae bacterium | reverse complement strand
ACGCATCACGACCCATTTACCAGGTGGGGCCTTCCAGCTAAGTTTGCCATCGGCACCTAAGTATTTTGAAATGTCAATAACCTGTTTAGTGTGTCCATTTACGTTAGTCGTACTCGTACTTTCCTGTTCGATCAGAAAACGGGTATCGCCTGCAGATCCACCGATCTCGCTAAAAGCCGCTTTAAGTTTCTGATTTTTTAAAGGCACGATGGAAGACGTGTCGGAATATGGATAGGCCAGTACGGCGATATCGCGGTAAAATGCATGTTCCGAGGGCGGAGCAGGCAGCATGATTCCGGAGAGCCGTGACGCGTCACCAATGACTTCGCTCCAGGTGATCTTTTTTGCCGACTCTTCCAGCTTCGTATCCGGCGCGCCCAGGTTCCAGCCGCTTTGAATATTGAGGCTGAGCACCAGGTTCAGGCGTTTGGCCTCCGAAACCGCGTGCAGGAAAAGCGCGGTCCAGGCCGGTGAACCAAACATTGGGCCTTCAGGAACATCGCCGTTGCCCTGCTGGTTCTGTCCGCCCGCATCGAAGATGCAGGCGCCGCTGAAACCCTGGCTGTGCATCGCTTCCAGGTCTTTCGTTATGCCGGTTTTGGTGACGTTGCCGTTCAGCCACCACCACCAGCATCTGATCCCAAATTTTTGTGATGGATTGCTGAATGCTGATGGGGAAAGATCCGGAGCAGAAATCTTCGTTTGTGCTTGCAAGTTAGATCCCACGAAGAATATAGTCAAAGCGAGCAGAAAAAATTTGTTCATACGTATGATTATTTATGAAAGTTCGGGACAGTTCTTGCAAATTAACAAATCATAATCTATCGCACCGGAATCTCCTGCATGGCAGCAATAAAAAAGGCTGCTCCACCGAAATGGAACAGCCTTATACCATAATTATATTAGCTGTAAGATGGCGATATCAAATGACCATCGGTTTCGCCAGTCGTCGAATAACGCCTTACTTAAAGTCTTCCGCAGTCACACCTTCATTTACTTTCACACTGGCAATCACTATCGTAAACTCCTGGTTGCCGGCAGCAGTCTGAGCAGATTGTATGAGAGTGGAAGGGAACATGATATTTCCTGTTTTTTTATAATCTCTGAATTCAACCATCGTGGTAACCGACTGTCCCTCCGCTTCCACGGTTTCTTCTTCTTTCAGCAGCAATCCGGTTTTTACATCGTAATATTCAACTTTGGTTTTGCCTGAAGGGTAGGTCACCTTCAGCTTGTAAGTATCGCTGCCATTGACTTTTGCAGTGCCGGCTACTTCAAGTTTCACATTTTTAGACGCATACCCCAACTGCTCAAAAAGACTGTTAATGTCTTTTTTCTCGTTGATCGTTTTCTGATCCATATCCTTTTTATTGCCCATCTGCATCGCGTAACCGGAAGCGCCATTAAAACTCTGTTTCATCACGGCTTGTCCCGACATAGAGATTTCCATGCTTTCCATATTTGGAGCCATTTTCTTGAGAGTGGCTGTCAGGCTCTGGCCCTGCACTTCCATTTCTCCATTAAGGATAATCGATTTTACCTTATTTAATTCTGCTTCACCACCGATTGCCGCGAGGTAATTTTTTATTACCTGGGCACCGCTAATATCCGCAGAGGCTGCGGCAGTACCACTCGCCGTTGCCGTTTCTGAAACAGAATCAGCATTCTTGTCGTAGATTTTAACGGGAAAGCCGAGTTTTTTCAAAGAAGGAAGAATCTGTTCTTCTTTACCACCTACGATCAATCTGGCATTTCCTGCCTCGAAATATTTTTTCGCGACACGCTGCACATCTTCCGCAGTGACAGCATTGATCTTCTGGAGATAGGTTTTATAGAAATCTTTGGGAAGACCATCGATCAGAATATTGCTCGCCAGTGTAGCGGCCCGGCTTGGATCCTCCAGCCTCATGGCAAAGCTTCCGTTATATAACGCTTTGGCATTGAGCAGCTCTTCGGCGCTTACTTTCTCCGTACCCATCCTTTTGATTTCTGAAAGGATCTCGGTGATGGCGCTGTCGGTTTTTTCGTTTCTTACCGATGCCGTTGCGCTGAAGTCTCTTTGGTACCTACCCGTTCCCACACTGGAATAGGAGCCATAAGTGAAGCCGTGTTTTTCTCTCAGGTTCATAAAGAGCCTGGCATCGCTGCCGCCGCCAAGTATCTCGTTGGCGAGAATGGCTGGAAAATAATCAGCACTGGTCATGGGAATATTCACCAGGTTGGCCACCCTGATCTCCGACTGAACAGCATTTGGAAAATCTATTACATCGATCTCTGTTTTTGCAGGATTCAGCACGGGTTTAAGTACGGCCAATTTGAGCGTTGGTCCAGTCCAGTTGCCAAAGTATTTTTCTACGAGAGCCTTTGCCGCAGCCGGGGTGATATCGCCCACAAAAGTGAAATACGATCTGCTTGGGGTTGAATATTTTTTGTATGCAGCTTTCACATCGTCCAGCGTTATCTTATCCACTGTGGCCAGGCTGGTGATCTCTCCGGAAGGATGATTTTTTCCATAGATCAGCGCGCTGCCTACCTCGACGGTTATAGCTTTTACATTTTTTTCGTTGGCTTTGATTGCGGTGATTGTCTGTGACTTTAATTTTTCAAAAGAAGCCTCAGGAAAAGCCGGCTGTCTTAATCCTTCGGCAAATAACGCAAATGCCTGGTCGAAATAACGGGTAAGTGCGGTCAATCCTCCGCCATTCCAGCCTAATGATACATTGGCACCAATCTGCGCAACGGCTTCATTAAACTGCAGCTTGCTCTTCGATTTGGTTCCTTCATTTAGCATGCCGCTTAACATATCCAGCGTTCCGGCCCTGGCACCTTCGGCGATAGGACCCGCATCGATACTCAAGCTGGCATTGATTTGCGGAAGGGTATGATTTTCGACGACAAGTACAGTCATCCCGTTGGCCAGTTTATAAATGACCGGATCTTTCAGGTTGATCTTTGGCGCAGGACCTGCGGGCGGTTTTTTCGACCGGTCGAGTGACTGTGAAAATGTGGTTGCCAGCGACAATGCAGCAATGATTAATAGCAATATTTTTTTCATGAACGTTGATTAGAATGTTGAAAGAAATTGAACCGTGGCAGTATTATTTTTTCTGGCGCTCTGGCAGATAATATATTACCGCACGCTGGTTGTTATTCAGATATTTTTTTGCCACATCACGAATCTGTTCGCGGGTGACTGCTCTTATCTTCTGCAGTTGCTCGTTTACGTTATTGGTATTCTTGTTATAAAACGTGTAACCACTCGCAAGATTTTCTGCAATGCCCAGAGATCGGGTATTTGCGCTTACATAGGCATTTTCAAACTGGTTCTGTAGTTTCTGATATTCTTTTTCACTGATCAGTGTAGTTTTAAGCCGGGCTATTTCATCATCGACATCTTTTAGCAAAGTATCGAGTGGAGTTGTGCCGTTTGGCAGCGCGAAAGTGAGATATAGGCCGTAATCTTCCAGGGAAAGATTCACCGCCTGTACCGCAACGGCTTCCTTTTTATCGTCAACCATTTTTACCGCCAGGCGTGAACTGCTTCCGCCGGATAAAACAGAAGAGATCATCTGCAACGCCTCGGTATCTGGATTTTTAAAACTCGGGATCCTGTAAGCGGTAATGATTGCAGGTAACTGGATGTTGGCATCGTAAACGGTATCGACCAGTTCTTTGGTCAGGGGTTTTTCTTCGTAGTGTTTACGAACAATTGGGGCACCTTTTGGTATATCGCTGAAATATTTGCTTACCAGACTTTTTGTTTTTTCGATATCTATATCACCGGCGATACTCAGGACCGCGTTGTTGGGCACATAGTATTTTTTAAAGAATGCGATGAATTCGTTGAGTGAGGCCGCATCGAGATGTGCCATCGAGCCAATGGGTGCCCAACGGTAGGGGTGTTCTTTAAACATGTCCATCATGGCAGATGAAAGCAATTTGCCATAAGGCTGGTTATCTATCCTCATCCTTTTCTCCTCTTTAACCACTTCATTCTGAGTCTTCACCCCGATCTCGTCTATCTTGGGATGCAGCATTCTTTCGCTTTCGAGCCAGAGCCCCAGTTCAAGCTGGTTACTTGGAAAAGTTTCGTAGTAGAATGTCCTGTCCTGGGAGGTGTTTGCATTCAATTGACCGCCGTTGCTCGAAACCAGTTTTGAGAATTCACCGCGTTTGATGTTATCGGTTCCCTCAAACAAAAGGTGTTCAAAAAAGTG
>JBDTEB010000525.1:0-7037 GCA_039922795.1 Chitinophagaceae bacterium | reverse complement strand
GCGAATTTCGCACCAGCCGTTTTGAATAATTTCGCCCACGCTTTGGCATCAAATTTTTCTCCTTTGAACAGAGGTATAAAATCTTTGTAGCCAAACACATTTTGGTCGCCAAACTTGTTTTTTGAGTAGGCAAAAGTCGGATTTGACTTTACATACATTCTCATACCAAACCATTGGGCCCAGTCGCCAGAGGCATCCTCATCAGCTACCGTATTGGGTCCCCAGTGTGTATAGATTCCGAACTTTGCATCCCGAAACCATTCGGGAGTTTGATGCCGGGAAAGGGACTTCCAATCAGAGGTATATGGGACGGTATTTTGCGCGATACAATTTGCTGTAGCAAATACCATCCAACCACTTATGAGGAAGATTATAATCCGGTTTTTCAACATGAAGTTTTTTTTAAATTTGTAAATAAAGTTTCAAAATCCGGCTTGTTTCTTTCTTTTTTCTCGAACAGTAAATACGATCGCCGTCGCAGAATTTGGCAGTACAGTTCTTTCGTCATCACCCCTTTTCGTTAACTTCTCGCAATGCGAGATTTTCTATTACGTTGTTAACTTCAGGATAGCCGTTTCTTGTAAAATCTTTGTCTTTTAAAACCGACAATCAGGACAGCGCTAACTCCAATACCCGTAATTCATACGGATCCATCGTTATTTCCCACGGCTCTCCTATTTTGAATGACGGCTGCGTTTTCTTATTTTCCGGGTATGACCAAACAACTTTCGCCGCTGAATATTTTTTGTCAAAACCACAGGTTTTTTCTGAGATCGTAAAGGAAACCGGTTTGGCAGTTACGTCACGTGGCCCTATATAAACTTCCATAAAAATCCCTACCCGCTCCTCCTTGTTTTTTTCTACAAATATGGCCAGGGAATTTTCAATATCGTAATTGATTAGCTTCGAAAGTTTAACCTCGAAAGGTTCCTGCCAGTCGTTATGCGTAGCCACTTTTTTACCATTGAAATAGATGATACAATTACCCTGGATGCCTTCGAACATAAACCGTACATCCTTGCCTTTCCAATCACCGGGAATGCGCATGGAATGGCGGTAGGCTACATACTTTGTTTCGTAAATTCCGCGCCAGTTTGTTCTTGGCAGCGTGACAGTCTCCCAACTGGAGTCATCAAAATTCTTATCCATAAAAGTATCAGCAATGTCCGCTCTTACATCAGTATATTTTACTTTAAAGTTTTTGTTGACCAGAAGATGATTGTCATTATTCTCCCCTGGATTTCTGAGGAATACAATACATTTATTGTCGTTGGAATGAGCATAACCATAAGGCTCACCCTTTGCAGGATCACCTAATAAAAACCGGGTATTGTGTGACAGTACACCAGCATTCTTCTTTGCCCATTTAATGATTTTTGCCAGAAATGCCCATTCCTTTTCTGTCAGCAATTCGGGTGTCAGGTACAACTCCCACATCATAATACCTCGGGCAAAATACATCAATACATCATGCTCCCAGTCTTCGATGGGAGTTTTCCAGTTCATACAAAAATTGCCTTTTATGATGCCATGCGTCATGATGGCGTTCGTAGGAAACTGGTTCTTCTTTGTAACAAAATCAAAATACATTTGCCTGTCGCGGTAGGTTATTACTCTTTCCCTTCCCGGCCCGGTCCCTATCCCTTCGAAGTCGGATCCACCAAACCAGATACAATCGGCGCCCATCAACCACCAGGGACTCAGGTTCATTCCCGAGGTATAATTCAGATATATATCAGGGTTAATTGCTTTCATATAGCCCATCCAGAAGAATCTTCCTTCCGTCTGACTTTCCAGATCAGAACCCGAGGTGATGCGATGCCCATGCCCGGGTGTGGCACAACGCCCGGGATTAAAATCATGTTTGAAATAATTTACTTTCAGATCCTTCATGATATAATCCACCCGGCTCTTGAAAGTAGTCGTGTACTTGTTGCCTAACAGGCAATAGGAATAATAATCCACCCCGCCGTAGTTCTTCGGCATGATGGTGACCTCATAGCCATTTTTCAATCCCCAAACCCGATCACCCGCAGGACCCGCGCAACTGATCGGCAGCCATAATCCCATCTGACAGCCGGGCAAGATGTCCACAATGCCTTTTTGAAGTTCTTCAAACCCTTTTATTGATAAGGGCTCATAAATACTTTGATGGTTTTGCCATCCATCATCAATCACAAAACTTTCCAGTTCAATGCCATATTTTGAAAACAACTCTTTGCGATACCCTTTTAAAGTGGATGCATAATCTTTAAGACTGGCGCCTGTGCTGTCGAACCACGTATTGTTCACCAGTATTGGTTTGGCCGCAGAACCCCTGATAGCAGGAACATATTTTTCAAGAAACCAGTTAGACACCTCATTTTCAGGGGTGGCTCCCCAAACGGCAATCTTTGACATGGTGGCTTTACCGACATTCCAGGCTGGCCAGTGAGTGGCGGTATATTTCCCGGCCTCAAAAGAATTGTCTGCTGTCGGCCATTCCAGGCCCATAAATAAATTATCGATATAGACCGGCTGCCCATTGCCCTGATGAGAACAATTTACTTTCGAAGCGAAAGTCAGTGACTCAACGGTTACGGTAGTAATGCCAAACTCCGTATGCGGATTAGGTTCCAATACCAACCATTTGCGACCAAAGAAATCTGCGTCTTTCAGTTCGTAAATCAACTTTATGTTGAGGTCAGGAATCTTATTAGAATTTAAATTCAGAACGATCTGAGTTTTACCATCCATCGTAACAACGACACCTTTTTTAACGGCAAAATCTTTCGTTGTCAATGGCTGCGTGATTCCTTCTACATGCAGGTTAAATTCTTCACCGTCTACTTCATAGCTTTCCCCGGTAAATTTATTTTTTATCGATTTGGTTTTCACAAAACCAGTCTTCCAATCAACAGCACGGGCAATATGCTCATTCTGCAACAGATAATTGCCTTCTTCAAAGTTTTTCGCATGTTGCCTGAGGGAAAGATCTTCTACCTGGTTTCTTAAAAACGGGTTGCCGGATTTACCTTTAATAAATTGGGTAACATCATCTTCGATTGCCTCGGTGCCCTCACCTGGCGGGAAATTGTCATCTTCAACGATGGCTGCCCCTTTTGCACCATGAAAAATAGGCAGAATAGAAAAACCTGTGAGTCCTAATCCGGCATTTCTTAAAAACCTGCGACGGGAATTTATTTTCATGTTGAAATGTCTTTGTTTATGAGACAAGCATTTTTGACTTGGAATTGCCAGTTGCGATCACGAGGATCATTATCTGTTTTTAATCAAAATGCTTCATTATACATGTGGCTGGAAGTTTTTTTATATTATTTTCCGCTTTATTTGTGATCAGTTGCATCATACTTTTTTTTATTCACTGCAGTTTCCGTTTTACCAATAGGCAGGTAGATAGAATAATACTGGTCTACAATTTTGTAAAAAGGCATAAGTCTAATCTCCTTGCCAGAGTCGCTTTTAATCTGAAAGGATAAGTTTTTCTTGTCAACCAACTGAATGTTTTGAGCAAAAGTTTCCGGATCGAATGTAATACCCGGTACGTCTGTTGGCTTTCCATGATAGGGGCCGTCATCACTTGTTTTCTGTACCACGTTTTTTCTGTCGAAAGCCGCTACCAATACTACCGGGCCATATCCAAAGGCCACATATTTATTGGTCACCGGTAAAAGCGAAAACCACAGATGAGGAGCAAAGGAAATCGCTATTTTATCAGCACTATGCCAAACCCTGTCCAGTAACAGATAAGAACCGGGAGCTGATTTGGCAGTTAAAGGTTTACCATTCAGGGTTATCGTATAATCTTCGCCGGTCCAGGAAGGTATGCGGATGGCAAGTTTAATAGCGACAGGCCTGTCACAAATAATTTGTAAACTCAACGCTTTTCCATCAGGCATATTGGTTTCCTGGATCAGCCTGAATCCTTCGTTTTTATACTTTAATTCTGACGGAACAAACTGGTTTACATATAAAGTATTGTCTTCAACCGCATAAATGTATTCGGAGGTTCGGGAAAAGTTTTCCATCCCGGTTCCTGTGCAACACCAAAAGGAAGAGTCAGGCGTGCTAAAGATTTTATAATATCCGGGAGACGTAGCGAGGTGATACAACGACATACCGGTAACGGGATGCTGACTGGGAAGTATTGCATTCACCAGTGCTCTTTCCATATATTCCTGGTATTTGATGTCTCTGCTCCAACTCCACAGATGACTGCTTAGCTTCAGTAAATTATAGGTGCCGCAACTTTCCTGTGCGTACGGGTTTAATTCTTGATTTAGATGGTAGGGATCGGCATTCCAGAGATCATTGGCGCTTGTTCCACCCGTTACAAAAGTGCGTCCCTCGACGACTGCCCGCCAAAAGTACTCCGACATTTGTTTTCTCGTAATATCGCCTGTTACTTCATAATCTCTCGCTAAACCCAGTACGATAGGAATAGTGGAATTTGCGTGCAATCCTTTCAACTCTTCTTTTCTCTCTTTTAAAGGATCAAAATCATGTTTTGCATAAAAGAATTGAGCCAAATTACGACTCATGGTATCGCCGGTTTCCGCATACAGATTCCATAAAAATTCATTCATCCCGCCCTCCTCTGTACTGTCAAGCACTTTCTGAAACTGTTCCATTCCCAGTGGTATCGTTCTGGCGTAGAGATAGTGCACCAGGTTAGTCGCAGTAGTCAGTGCAAGCGTATCTGAACAGAACTTATAGCTGTCAAATAAACCCGCCAGGATCTTGTGCAGTGTGTAATACGGAGCCCAAACTTCTTTCAGGTTTTCTACCCTGTCAAGATATTCGGTCGGGAATGCACTTACATAGCCTGTGCCTATTTTTTGCTGACAACGGTTTAACTCTTTAACGGTATATACGCAGCGCGCAGATAATACGCTGTCGTTGGTTAACCGGGCCATTCTTGAAATGGCAGAAAGGTAATGGCCGATGGTATGTCCGCGCAGTTCCCTGGATTCCATTTCCCAACCACCATATTCTTTTGCATTTGGTTTTAATCCAGCCGTTTTTCTAAAATCAACGAGCAGCCTGTCAGGATCGAGAGAGCGCAAATATTTTCTTTCCAACTCCATGGCGTTGTACCAGGGGCCACCGGTTATTCTTACCTGGTCTTCTGTTGGGGTGTGAAGTTTCAGGTTCTGCGCTTTCTTATCCGCCGGTTGGGCGGATAGCCGGGATGAACAGGAAATAAGCAAAAAAGTAATCGCAAAAACGGCGGCAAAACTTCTCATGGCAGACGATTGGTGATGCCTGAAGGTATTATTTCCAGTGAAACTCCTGTGAGTGGATACCTGTAAATTGTTGTCTTATATTAACATATCTAGCGGTATCAGAAAGGGAATTGGCCGCATTATTCAGGGTAAGAAGTCAGAGAAGCAAATGATTGCCGGTTTGCATCGTTTTTATACATAGCCTGTCAACAAAAATTGATGTGCCCAATTTACATCATCCAAATGGCTCCTGCAGCGACTTGCTTGTTTTTGAAAACCATGCAGGTCCATCGGCGGTCATGTACACACAATCTTCCAGGCGTATTCCAAACTCCCCGGGTATCGCAATCATGGGTTCTATACTGAAACACATGCCTGGCTCCAGCAATCTCTTATTATTTTTTACGGCATTGCCCCACTCATGTCCATCCATGCCAATACCATGGCCGGTGCGGTGTGGCAGGCCGGGGAGTTTATAGCCCGGTCCAAAACCAGCATCTGTAATTACTTTCCTGGCAGCAGCATCCACATCTCCACAGGGCGAGCCGTTTTTAGCAGCAGCAAAGCCCGCAGCCTGGGCGGCTTTTTCCACATTCCAAACAGACAGCTGACGGGCAGTTGGCTCCGCGCCAAAAACGATTGTCCGGGTAATATCAGAACTATACCCGTGTACTCTGCATCCGCAATCCATCAATACTATTTGTCCCTGCTTTAATCTCGAAGGTGTTTTAGTACCATGTGGAAAGGCGGCGTCTTTTCCAAAAAGACATAAGGCAAAATCCGGCTCACCGCCAAGTTCTGCCTGTGCAGACGTAATTTTGGAAGACAGTTCTCCCTGCGACATGCCCTCTTTTAACTGAGCAACATTATTTCGGATAGCCGTAAGCGTTATTTCATTTGCTTTTTGCATCAGGGCTATTTCTGCCGGTGATTTGATGATTCGGCATTCGACAGATACCGGATCGCCACTGACATATTTCAAATGCGGAGCTTCTTTTTGAATGCCATCCAAAATAAAATACCTAAGCCTTTCTTCCATACCAACAGCGCCGCTCCGAATGCCGGCATCTTTAAAAGCTTTTACGATTACTTTATATGGACTTTCATCTTCCTGCCATACGTACACATCCCTGCCAATGGTTACTTGTTCCCTGAACCGGCTCTCTTCAAATGCCGGACAAACGTATTTTACACTCCCCTTTGCAGGAATGATGGCCACCATCGTACGCTCGCTGGGCCACCAGCTTACACCGGTGAAGTATTCCAACGAAGTGCCACAGTCCAGCACCAATGCAGCCATTTTATTCTTTATAAGTAATTGTTGGGCTCTATTAATTCTTGCTTCCCTTTCAGCAACTGAAATAGGTTCAGCTTCGGATGCGAGGCTCTTTACCGTTTCTTTTTCAGCGGTGACGGAGCGAGAACGAAACCCTAAAAGACTGTGCGCTGCAACGGTGAGTGCTCCAAGTTTTAAAAAATGTTTTCGTTCTATGTTCATATAGTTTTTTGTATTTTATTATCGCTTGACACTTAGATTCTATCAGAAAGAAATATTCGATTAAATTATTTCTTCGTGCATTTATTTAAATAACACCTTCCAACTGACCGGGGTATTTGTTTTATTGTTGATCTTAAGTAGGAGGAGGCCATCACTGGTTTTTTCGAAGCTCGCTTTACCCTTGTCCGTTCTCACTTTTACCGCTTCCAATCCGTTTAGCGCAATCACAATTTCCATGGTTTCTCCACCCACCACCTGTGCCTTGCCTGAATATTCTTTTCTTGCATTGTTCCAATTTACCTGATCGAGTTCCA
>JBDTEB010000524.1:0-3363 GCA_039922795.1 Chitinophagaceae bacterium | reverse complement strand
GCAGGGTATGGCTGGCCTTTATGCAACCGGTTATATCTACCCCGCAGCGTTGGTAGGTGTAATTGCAGGTGGTTATATCGCAGACAAATGGAGTAAGACAAATCCGAGAGCCAGGATCCTCGTACCCGCCATCGGACTGCTTATAGGTGCCCCTTTTATATTTATTGCAAGCTATACAGGTATACTCATTGTGGCTATACTATGTTTCATGGTATTTATATTCACGAGAAGTTTTACTGATGCCAATATGATGCCCGTGCTCTGTATGATCATCGACTCCAGATATCTTGCAACAGCTTATGGGGTTTTAAATATGTGCGCCTGCATTGTAGGTGGATTTGGTATTTACGCAGCGGGAATGCTAAGAGATGCAAAAATTGATTTAAGTGGGGTTTTCCAATCGGCGTCATTATTGATGATCGTGAGTGCCATGCTACTTTACATGGTGAAACCAAAGCGGGCCCTTACACAAAATACGTAAAACGGAATGTTACTTCATCCGTCAACCTTCTAAAATAAGTTAGCCATGAGAATCTGCGTTTTTATTTTTCTTGCCTATATCTGCTCTGGATGTGGAACACCAAAAACAGGGAATAGTGGCAGTATAATTAATCCCCTGGAGTGGAATGAAAAAGTGAACCGGTCCGTAGCCGCTATTGCGTTTGGTGTACCTGCTATCGATCAAACCATCGTTACGTACAAACGGAAGGGTAAAGCGAATTTTAATATCCATTTTAGCGATCCCAAAGTTATCGTTGTTGCTGAAAAACCTTATTCATGGGGCTACTACCAGTTTCCAACTATTGAAAGATTGAAAGATGGCTCCTTACACGCGGAATGGAGCATGCATGCAGATGCGATAGAATCTTATGGTTTAAATTTGGTGGGTTCTTCAATTTCAAAAGATGGAGCAAAGAGCTGGATTCGGGGAGAAGCTGACTCTTCCCTTATCACAGGTTTCAACTTATCTAATGGTGATATGATCAAAGTGTTCGATACCAAACCAATTAATGTCTCGCAACTGAAAATGCCAGAGCCCATTGGCAAAACCAATTTTAAATATCGAAAAACAAACTTCACTTTCTATCGTCTCAGGGACATGCCCGAAGGCAGAAACGGAGTGTATATCAAGAGACTTGCCAAGGGCGACAATAAATGGAGATTAGAGGAGGCTAAATTAGATGATCCGCAGGGGGTACGTTACAGTTCAAGAGATCTTGTGCCTGTTGTATGGTGGGGCGATATCCATACTATGAAGGATAAATCGTTGGTTGCAGGGGTATACCCGGGATATTACCTGAAAGACAACCAGGAAGTAGATAAGCAAATGGCGGTGGTATTTTTTCGCTCAACAGATGATGGACATTCATGGAAAGTTCAGGGTAGAATTCCCTTTACTCCCGACGTGAAAGTTGACTCGATGTATAAGGATCGTATCGGCTATAGTGAGCCGGCTTATGAGGTTTTGGAAGATGGAACTTTGCTATGTGTGATCCGTTCAGCAGATGGAGACGGGGTAACAAATGGCGTCGGTAATGGCCCGATGTATGCCACCCATTCTACCGACATGGGTAAGACCTGGACAACACCAGAAGTTATTGCAGGAGCCGGCGCACTACCCCGATTGTTGCAATTACAAAATGGCGTAACCGTATTGTCATCCGGAAGGCCGGGCGTACAATTACGCTTTACAAAAACCGGGATGAATGATAGCTGGACAGACCCTTTCGAGATGCTTCCATACGAAAGCAAAAGTTTGCAGGAACAGTATTTGGTTTCATGCGGCTATACAGGACTTCTAGCCACCGGCCGAGACCGATTTTTGATTATATATTCTGATTTCCGATTTAAGAATTCAAGTGGGGAACAGCGGAAAGCCATTAAAATCCGGGAAGTAATTGTTGATCTACAATAAAATGGGGCGTCATCAGCCATCATACTTTCAACGACCGGCCGGGAAAATGAGATCAATAAAAATTGTTCACACTGCCTGCGATGTTTCGCTAATACTATTTTCTTTCATCAAGAATACTAACGTTTATGCAGCCACTAAGAAGTGATGAAATTTACGGAACCTGGGGTACCGTGCTTTTGCCCATTAAAGATGATGATAACATTGATTATGTAAAACTGGAAACATTTTTAGATCAGTTGATTTCCTCAGGCATCAATGGTATTTACTCTAATGGAACGGCTGGTGAATTTTATAATCAAACAGAAGAAGAGTTTGAAAAGATTAGCGCATTGCTCGCTGAAAAATGCCATAACGCCAATCTTCCTTTTCAGATTGGTTGCGCTCATACCAGTCCCCTCGTCACTTTGGAAAGAATAAAAAAAATAAAAACATTGGCGCCAGGTGCCATCCAGGTGATCTTGCCTGATTGGTATCCACCAACTATGTCTGAAATAATTTCCTATTTAAAAGTATTGGAAGCGGCTGCTTACCCCATTGGATTGGTTCTCTATAATCCGCCGCATGCAAAAAAAATACTTACCCCAACAGATTTCTATCAGATTCAACAGGCGGGTATTTCATTAGCCGGTTGCAAAGTTGCGGGCGGTGATCAACATTGGTACGAAGAAATAAGGACCCTGGTGCCTGAACTCTCTGTGTTTGTTCCCGGGCATCATCTGGCAACAGGTATAAAATCTGGTGCAAAGGGTTCTTATTCAAATGTGGCTTGCATCAATCCCAAAGCCGCCCAAAGCTGGTACGAAATGATGCACATTGATATGGACAGTGCTTTAGAATTACAATCCCGAATTCAGGTATTTATCAGTGATCAGATATTACCGCTAATTATAAAGGAACATTATTCAAGTGCGGCGATAGATAAATTTCTCGCTGCAATCACAAATTGGGCCGAGGTTGGAACTAAAATCAGGTGGCCATACCAAAGTATTGATCCGGCAAGAACTGCGAAGGTGGCAGAAGCAGCCAGGCAAACTATTCCGGAATTTTTTGAAAAATAATATCTGGCAGAATAATGTTCACCTCATAAGGAGATTGTAAAATCCATGCAGGAAATACGATTTCATTCGCATAGGGATTATAATAAGCGGTAACTGCTGAAGGAGTTGTAAATAATTCCGACCGATCGACCGGCTTATTTAGAAGGAGTTGTAAATCATTCCGACCGATTGACCGGCTTATTTAAAAGGAGTTGTAAATCATTCCGACCGATTGACCGGCTTATTTAATATTGTTAAGCTGAAACTGGTAATTGTTTGAAGCAGTTGATACCACATTTTCGAAGTACTTGTTTTTTTCAATCGATACGCGCAATAATCTCGCTGTCTTGTCAACCATTGTTACGTATGGGCGGGTCTGGCATCCGCCTATTGCTGTCTTGTCAACCATTG
>JBDTEB010000523.1:0-7500 GCA_039922795.1 Chitinophagaceae bacterium | reverse complement strand
CGTTAGAACGTACACAAAAAAAGGTCCCGGCAAAGCAAGTCTTTTTCAGCCCGCATCTATCCTTGACGTGGTCGTTTATCATAATGATCTCAAGAATTTACAACGACTCAGAGACTATAAATGGGGTTACCTCTACCGGCATGTTTTCTCTGATGTGAGAAAAAATACTGTTGCTCTTTTTATGGTGGAACTGTTACAAAAAACAATCAGGCAACCCGAACCCAATGATGATCTTTATTCATTTATCGAAGATGCGCTGATGCATCTTGACACCGCCGGTGAAGTGGTTACCGGTAATTTCCCATTGTTTTTCTCCCTGCACCTTGCGTCTTTTTTTGGGTTTCAGATCAGGGATAATTTTTCTGCTTCCCGTAATATTCTTGACCTTCTGAATGGCAGTTTCGTTGATCATATTCCTGATCATCCTCATTTTATTGACGGGGAACTTAGTGAAACGGCTTCCCATCTTTTAAAAATACTGCACCCTCATGAACTGGAGAATATCAGGCTCACGCAGAAAACCAAAGGACTGCTGCTGGAAGCTGTTCTGGCCTTTTACAGTTTACAAATTCCCGAGTTTGGAACGATGAGAACAATCCCTGTTTTAAGGGAAATATTGAGTTGATCTTACATTAACCTGGTGGCTTTTGCGTTTGCCAGAATGTTGTCTTCGTTTACACCATCCAGCAATATTATCCCCGGTTGTTTGCCGGGTGTAAAAGAGCCAAGTGTATCATCCATCTCCAGGGCTTTGGCTCCATTTGATGTAGCCCATTGCAGTAATTCCGCCACAGGTATCCCCGGGAATTCCTGGTGTAACAGCTTAATTTCTTCCAGGAGATCAAGGCTGTAGTTACTTGCCAGGCTATCGGTTCCCACTATGATCGATCCACCCTTACTGCGAATCATTTCAGCAGGGGGCGTTGCTGATTCGATGTATTGATTTGCTCGCGGACAGAGACAGAAAAAAATATCGTTTATACCAGATCGTGAGAGTGCAAAATCGATGTCCTGTTCCGAGGTGTACGTATTATGAACCAGGATAATTGCAGAGGCCTTGTCAAGCGTCGGAAGATAACTTTGCAAACTCGAAATACCTGGCGCAGAGAAAAAGGATGGATCAATATTCAGGCGTTCATACAGTTTGAACATTTCACCTTTGCCCCGGGTAAAAAGGTCCTGCTCGGCCATTGATTCCTGGTTGTGGATGCTGATCAAACGTCCGAAAGAGACAGCATTGATCAGGCGAAACAATTCGGGTGAAACCGAGTAGGGTGCATGCGGGCTAAGGCTTGACTTTCCCACGCTATTCCCCGCTTCGAGAAATACGTCCAGGGTTTTCTGTCCATCCTCCAGTCTTTTCGAAGCATTAATTTCTGTGAATCCCAGTACTTCAATAAAATTCCTCCAACCGATCCTGCTTTCCTTTTTGATCCCGATGGAATATGCTGTATTGCAAATATCGCCGACGCCTGAAGTACCCGTTTCGAACATCTGTCTTTCTGCGAGGGCCATGGCTTCCTGTATTTCTTCGATAGCTGCGCCACGCTGGAGGATCACGGTGATCAGAAAATCGACAAGTCCCGTGCCGGGCAGAACGCGCCCTTTCATATGGCTCAGCTCGAGATGACAGTGTGCGTTGATAAACCCCGGCGAGATGGTTTGATGGAATTTCAGGATATCATCACCCGCTTCAGATGAGCTGAGTATGTCGATTACTATGCCTGCATCGTCCGTGATCAGCACTTTGTCAGGACCGAGAAACGTTGTACCGTTAAACAAACTGTCTGATTGGAACTTTCTATAGGTCATACTAAGATATGAATGAATTAATTTTACGCGCCGATCTGCCAGTGGCAGCGGCAAGTTATTAAAAGATAGTGTTCCTGTAAACGGATATTAGTACAAGGATAGACTGGTGATCGAATAGAAATTAAACATTATGTTAGACAGATTAGCAGCCATCAGGGCGAAATTTGAAGATATGGGGGTTGCTCTGGCCAATCCCGATATCGTGAGCGACAATCGACGTTTCAGAGGGATGAGCAAGGAATATCGTAGTCTGGAAAAGATTGTTCAGGCATCGGATGTATACAGGCGCGTGATCGACGATCTCGATTTCAACCGCGAAGCGCTGATGGGTGAGGACGAAGAACTGAGAGAACTCGCGAAAATGGAAACAGACGATCTCGAAGAAAAAAAACACCGTCTCGAAGCAGAGATCAGGAAACTGTTGATCCCCAAAGATCCGCAGGATGAAAAAAATGCCATCCTGGAGATCCGCGCCGGTACCGGTGGCGACGAGGCGAGCCTTTTTGCCGGGAATCTCCTCAACATGTACCTGAGGTATTGCAGCAGGAAGGGTTGGAAAACGGCTATCCTCAGCGAAAGCGAGGGAACCGTTGGAGGATACAAGGAAGTTCAGGTAGAGGTTTCCGGTGATGACGTTTACGGCACCCTCAAATTCGAAAGCGGTGTTCATCGGGTGCAACGTGTGCCTGATACTGAAGCCAGCGGCAGGGTGCATACATCAGCAGCTACTGTTGCCGTAATGCCGGAGGCAGAAGAAGTGGATGTTGAAGTAAGGGACGCCGATGTAAAAATGGAAACTTCGAGGAGTGGTGGCGCCGGTGGGCAGAATGTAAATAAGGTGGAAACCAAGGTGATGTTAACCCATCTTCCAACGGGCCTGGTGGTAATTTGTCAGACGGAAAGAAGCCAGTTGGGTAATCGGGAAAAAGCGATGAACATGTTGCGGACAAAACTCTACGAAGAGCAGGTTCGCAAACAGGAGGAAGAAATTTCCCGGCATAGGAAAACGCTTGTGAGTACCGGTGACAGGAGTGCCAAGATCAGAACCTATAATTATCCTCAGGGAAGGGTAACGGATCACCGCATCGGACTAACCGTTTATAACCTGGATGCCGCGCTGAATGGGGAGATAGAGGAATTTATCGATGCGCTTCAGTTTGCAGAAAATGCAGAAAAGATGACAAAATCAGAATAGATTACCATGGTATGAAGCCTTTGCGATATCAAAAAATCAGCTACGCCTGATCTATTTTTATCCTGTAATTGTTTTGGCATCTGATTTGCCCATAGTTTATTATCTACGTTTTTCGTTGACTCTTCTAGCAGTCAATTTTTCTCATAAGCAGTTAGTTTTGGTTACGACCCCTGTTTCTACAGGGGTTTTTTTTGCATCAGGTGTAAAGCTTTTTGCGAAATGCCAGAAAGGCTAAAAGAACCATGGCAACAACAGAAAGATTTAAGTTTTAACCGCCGATTTTTGTTCCCCCGAATACTTGAGAAACCCTCCTCCCGAGCACAATATTGCATATTCCATAAGCTATGGAAGCGCTGAGTACGTCGGCGATAATATCTCCCTGGTCAAAACTGCGATTTGGAATATAATCACGCTGTATATATTCGATGGCTATACCATTGATTACCGCGAGTAAATAAATCAAAAACAAACCCGTATTAAGCGTTTTTAAGTAATTGGTTTTGCGGCTGAGGTAATATGACCATAATCCGACAAATCCGCCAAAGATGATGACGTGAACTATTTTGTCAAAATTGGGAATGGGGAAACCTTCTGTGCTGGGTATCGCTTCGCCGGGTAAGCAAAGTGCTATCTGTATAAGTATCGTCCAGGCTAATGCGGGGAAAATGGTAGAAAAAATCTTCTTCAAAGGATTGCTGTTGCGGCACAAAGCTAACCATTACGTCGAGATTTCACCGTTGTGTGCCTAGATCTTTCCGAGAACGTACATCTGGTCCATTGTCGGCGATACTGCCCCACCTTTCTTTTCCAGGGTAATAGCAAAAGCCTGGGCATTCGGAATATTTTTCATCCTTATGAAAGCTGTTGGATCACCTGCATCGAAAACACCCGCGTTTATAGGTTTGCCATCAACAAGGGCCCAGAGCTGATACTGTTTATCTGAAGCAGGCAAAGGCATATTATTGACAAGAAGATAAACGTCACGGGTACGCTGGTTCCAGTAGACAGTTGCCAGGCTGGCAGGATTCGGACTGGTTGGAACATTGCTGCCAGGCAGACTGACCACTTTCACATCCTTGTCTTTTATCACGGAAAGTGCTGTTTCGTATGACTGGAGTTTTGTCTGCATTACATTATTCGCAGAAGCAAACTGTTCTCTCTCTGAAAGAAGATCTTTATATAATACACTGTAATCACGATACTGCCTGAAGAAATAAAAGTTCAAAGAGGTACTTGCTACGAGGAGAATGAAGCAGGCTGCAGCAAGATATTGCATGCGGGTCATCATCTTCTTCACTTTTCCTGCCTGTTCTGTTGCTTCTACAGGCACTGTGTATCTAGGTATCACAGGAGATGCTGAAAGCGGGTCAACAGAAGCTTTGTTCAAAGAATTAAAATCAAGGGCAGAGATTACAGCATTCATCAATTCAGCAGGAGGCTGAACTGAATCAGCAAACACCTGCTCTTCCAGTTGAATCTCGAATTCAGTTCTTGCTTTTATCAATTCAGGATACTCAAGACAAAGCTGTTCGAACTCAGCTCTTTCAGCTGGTTCGGCCAAGCCCAGAACATAGCTTTCGACTATGCCACTTGATATGTAATCCTGAATGTTCACTTTATATGTTCTCTTAGTTGAATCAATGCGGTCCGGATTCTTGTTTTTACGGTTCCCAATGGTATTTCCTGTATCTCAGCTATTTCTTCATGGGTATACCCCTTGAAGTAAGCGAGATCTATTAATGTTCTCAGCTCGAGTTTTAATTTCTGTAATGTTTTTCTTATTCCAATGTGATCGACATTCAACTGAGTTGTTTGTCCATTGGTTTTGAGATGTATGGTATCTGGGAATTCATCGTTCTTGCGGCTATTCTGATAGGCTTTGGAACGAACAAAGTCAATCGAGGCATTCCTGGCGATATTTAACATCCAGGTAAACAAGCGTCCTTTGGTTTGATCGTAGCTTTCGATCTTCCGCCAAATGTTGACAAAGACTTCCTGCAGAATGTCATTTGCCATTTCCTGATCCGGGACGATTTGCAAAACCACGCTATATAACGAGCCCGAATAATGGCTGTACAGATAGCTGAAAGACTCATTGGTCCTGTCTTTGAGCATCGTTATTAACTCAGGCTCTGTATATGTTGGCGTGGTTCCCAAAAATCAGTTTAATTGTTGTCTCTATTTGGTGAAAACTAAAGAGCGAATTAAAAACCACTCTTTAACCTACGAAATCCTGAGAAGCCCGGTTTTTAGCGGCTATAAAAAATTTTTATCCTATGGTCTTTGTGTACTCGTCCACCTGCATCAGGCTAGCCACATCCGCTGGATTGGAGATCTTCAATTTGATCATCCATCCTTCACCATACGGATCAGTATTTACCAGCTCAGGTGAGCCGGTAAGTGCCGGGTTAACTTCAAGAATAGTACCTGCAATTGGAAGGAAAAGATCACTTACCGTTTTCACGGCTTCTACCGTTCCGAAGACTGCGTCAGCCTCAAGTGACTGACCAACGGTTTCAATTTCCACATATACAATATCTCCCAGCTCACTTTGGGCAAAATCCGTAATTCCTACGAAAGCCACATCATCCTCCACCCTAACCCATTCATGATCTTTTGTGTACTGTAAATTTTCCGGATAATGCATCTATAGAAAGTGTTTATACCTGCAAATATGATCAATAATCGATTACCTCAATCTCTTCCATCAAATATTCCTCAATTATTCCGGATTTCAAAAGATTTAATGAAATGAAAAGGAGTGATTGTGAAATGTCAACCATCGGGAGGCCGCCGGAGGATCAGAATTCGCGCTGGTCGAAATAAAGCAATACATGATCCTTGATAAAGTTTTCCTGTTCTATCATATTCATGTCGGGCATCGATTTGAGTTGTTTGAAATGCGGCCAGCCGTCGCGGTCTACGCCTTCCAGTTCATAAAAACCACTTTTGGAAAGTAATGAGCATACAGCTATATGCATAAGATCCTGCTTTTGCTCTTTGGTAAATCTCGGCCTGATGTCCCCGAACTCCTGTATCCCTACGAGGAAGAGAACGGTTTCGAGGTCGGGCTTCTTCCCGAAACGGTCTACCAGCTTAGATTCCAGTTGCCACCAGCGGGTCTGAAGGTCGTCTTGTACGTTCATTGAGCGAAGGTAGCACAATTGGGTTGTGACCGCAACGCGATTGAATATTGTCGGTCAGGCTTCCGGTAACCGGCTTATATAAATCCACATCATTATTCGCAGAACCCGGCCCGTCAAAAAAGGTGTGTGAAGACTAACACCTAATTTCGCCAAAAAATCTAAGGATGTTACTTGTCCCTTTTATCCGGAACAACAGCGAGTTGGTTAAGGAAAGACTGACTTTTCGCAATTTTAAAAAAATTGAACTGATAGATGAATTGCTCGGGCTTGACGACAAGCGCAAATCATTACAGTTTGAAAAAGATGAGTTGCTGGCAAAAGTAAACGCCGTTTCCCGTGAAATAGGTACATTGATGAAAGCGGGAGACAAGCACGGCGCAGAAGAACGCAAAAAGGAAGTGGCCGCCATCAGAACCAGCCTGGAAGACACAGCGGGAATAGATGAGATAGAAAATTCCATCAAAGACATACTTTATCAGCTGCCCAATCTTCCATCACAGCTTGTACCCGAGGGAAAAACTCCAAACGACAATGTGCTTGTGAGAGAGGGCGGAACAATACCGGAGTTATATGTCGGTGCTGTTCCACATTGGGACTTGGCAAAGACATATGACCTGATCGATTTTGAACTTGGAAATAAGATCACAGGCAGCGGCTTTCCTGTATATAAAAAACAGGGTGCAAAACTTCAACGCGCGATGATCCAGTATTTTCTTGACTATAATGAGGCTGCAGGCTACATGGAAATTCAGCCTCCTTACCTTGTAAATGAGGCTTCTGCCTTTGGTACTGGTCAGCTGCCCGATAAGGAAGGGCAAATGTACCACGCCACCGAAGATAATTTGTACCTGATCCCGACGGCAGAGGTGCCTATTACAAATATTTACCGGGGTGACATCGTAAAGGATAATGACCTGCCGGTGCGTATGACGGCTTATACGCCCTGCTTCCGTCGCGAAGCGGGAAGTTATGGTAAGGACGTTCGCGGGTTAAACCGGTTGCATCAGTTCGACAAAGTAGAGCTTGTTCAGCTTGTTCACCCAGATAAAAGTTATGATATACTGGAAGAGATGGTAGTGCACGTGGAAAAGTTATTGCAACAACTGGAATTGCCATACCGCATCCTGAAATTATGCGGAGGAGACATGGGATTTACGTCTGCGCTTACCTATGACTTTGAAGTATATAGTGCGGCGCAGGAAAGATGGCTGGAAGTCAGCTCCGTGTCTAATTTCGAATCCTACCAGACCAACCGGATGAAGATCCGGTTTAAAGATGTTTTAACAGGCAAAACGCAGCTGCTTCATTCCCTCAATGGAAGTTCCCTTGCTCTTCCACGGATCGTAG
>JBDTEB010000522.1:0-5496 GCA_039922795.1 Chitinophagaceae bacterium | reverse complement strand
TTTTCACCACCAGCGCGTCCCGCAAAACCATCAGCGAGGCTTTTGATCTAACGGTGCAGGGCTTTTTTACCAAATCAACAACAATCGACGAGCTGTCTGCCCAGCTGAAGATTATCATGGATTACTGGTCCTGTAGCGCGCATCCGACCAGAGCATAATTTTTTTTCTTTTGACACGATGAAGGTTTTCAAATTACATTTTTTTGTAAATTTACGCTTCATCAAAGAAAAGGAGGTATTCATGCAATCTACAGATAACTCATGGACGCTTTCAGTTAATCTCGGTTAACAAGTGTCCGTCAAATAATCTGAAATGACGCATTGCAGCGTCTCGGGCCACCAGGTTTTTCCTGGTGGCTTTTTATTGGGAGCCATGCCAGAAGCGGCGGAATGAAGATCATAAGCTATATTTGCGGCCGGATATCCCGGCCTCGGGAGAGGTCTTTTTTATCACAGGCCTCGTCGGAGGACAGTAAATGGGTAGCATGAAGTCTGGATTTGTGAACATATTTGGAAAACCAAACGCCGGCAAAAGCACTTTGCTAAATGCCCTCATGGGCGAGAAACTGGCCATCATATCGCACAAGGTTCAAACGACCCGGCATCGAATCAAGGGCATACTCACCGGTGACGGTTACCAGGTGATTTTTTCCGATACACCAGGCATCATTGAGCCACGGTATAAATTGCATGAAAAGATGATGCACGCCGTTCGCAACGCCCTCCAGGATGCTGATCTGGGAATTTTGCTGGTTGATGTAAATGATAATCTGGAAGAAAATGATGCCATTTTCAGCTCATTGAAACTAAAGGTTCCGGCCATCGTGGTCATTAACAAGATCGATCATAGTACTGAAGCGAAAGTGATGGAAGCTGTTGGCTTTTTTGCCGGGAAACCTTATTGCAGGGAAACGGTGACCGTGTCTGCATTAAAGAAGCAACACATCGAGCAGCTGATGGAAAAAATTCTCTCTTATATTCCCGAAGGTGAGCCATTTTTTGATGATGATAATATCAGTGATCTCTCTACCCGCTTTTTTGTTGGCGAACTGATCCGCGAAAAGATCTATTCGCTTTTTGAGGACGAGATCCCTTACCACACCGCTGTGCTGATCCAGGAATACACCGAGAAAACCACACTGGTAAAGATCCGTGCCGAGATCATCGTTCAAAGAGAAACACAAAAAGGGATCATCCTCGGCGAAGCCGGAAAAATGATCAGGAAACTCGGCCAGGAATCGAGACTGGAAATAGAAAAATTTATAGACAACAAAGTCTTTCTTGAACTCTTCGTCAAAGTTCGTCCAAAGTGGAGGGATAATGAATTGAATTTGAGAGAGTACGGATACACATAGCATGTATTCTGCTGTTTTTAGGCAGGCCAACACACAAGAGAGTACTTGAGACACACCTCTTACTCTCATTACATAAACAAATGGCTGATAGTTTATCGCTACCAGCCAAAAGCTTTTTAAATGCCAGGATATACTGTCGCCATAGTAGGAAGACCAAACGTAGGGAAAAGTACTCTTTTTAATCGCCTGATCGAGCAGAGAAAGGCAATTGTAGATGATGTTAGTGGTGTTACCCGTGACCGCCAATACGGACTGGCAGAATGGATCGGCAAGCCCTTTAACGTGGTTGACACTGGAGGTTTTGTTGCCGTAAGCGATGATATTTTCGAAGTTGAAATTAAAAAACAGGTGCTCATCGCCATGCAGGAAGCCGATGCGTTGATATTTATGGCGGATACGGCAACCGGCATCACCGATCTCGATCAGTCGATGGCCGACGTGCTTCGCCGAAGCAACAAACCGGTTTTCCTCGCTGTAAATAAAGTAGATAATCACGAGCGCCTGATGGAAGCTTCTGAATTTTACGCCCTCGGTTTTGAAAGGATCTTTTTTATCTCTGCCATGAGTGGAAGCGGAACAGGAGAATTACTGGATGCCATTGCTGAATTAATTCCTGCCGACACCGAAGCCGATAACCTGGGGGAGTCTATTCCAAAATTTGCGATCATCGGCCAGCCTAATGTCGGGAAATCTTCCTTACTGAACGCGCTGGTAGGTGCTGAAAGGGCAATTGTCAGTGATATCGCCGGTACTACCCGCGACACTACTTCTACCCATTACAAGCTTTTCCAAAAAGAATTTATCCTCATTGATACTGCAGGAATTCGTCGCAAGACAAAGGTGACGGAGAATCTCGAATTTTATTCTGTGATTCGTGCGATCAAAGCACTGGACGAAGCCGATGTCTGCCTGGTGATGCTGGATGCCGAAAAGGGCATCACGGCCCAGGATCTGAATATCTTCTCCCTCGCCGTAAAAAAAGGTAAAGGAATTGTACTCCTGATCAATAAGTGGGACCTGATGGAAAAATCCACCAATACCTCCCGTGATTATGAAAAGGCACTGGCCACAAAAATTGCTCCTTTTACTGATGTTCCCATCCTGTTTATTTCCGCTACAGAAAAAACGAGGATTTTCAAGGCGATAGAAACGGCTTTGGAAGTTTATGCCAACAAGTCACAAAAAATAGCTACTTCTGTATTGAACGAAGTGATGGGAAAATCCATCGAAGCCTATCATGCACCAGTTGTGAGGGGCAATGCGGTGGCTATCAAATATATTACGCAGTTGCCTACCCATGTTCCGTCCTTTGCTTTTTTCACCAACTACCCGGACGATATCAGAACGCCATATAGAAACTATCTCGAGAACCAGATGCGTGAACATTTTAATTTCAAGGGTGTCCCGATACGCATTTTCTTCAGAAAAAAGTAAGCACTTACACTTATTCAGCGTTTATAATTAGAGTCAGTGATCGTATTGCGTAGAAATGCGTTATGCGCTTCAGGTTTCGTTGACTACGTTTGTGTCATCCTGATCCAATCCTCTAGAAAGCCTACCTAAGCTTACGTGCTATAATTAGCATACATCTCGTTTATCAAACCCTAGAATGAAAAGAATTTTGCCTCTGTTGGCAGCCTGTATTTTGTCAGGTGCCAGTTGTTTTGCCTCCTCAAGATTTTGGATTGGATCCGCTACCGGAAACTGGAATAACCCCGCCAATTGGGCCGTGGAAAGTGAAGGTGCACCTGGTGCCTCAATACCCGGAGTAGGTGATGACGTATTTTTTGACAAAGATGCCGTGGTGTTAATGGATGGAAACCATTCTGTGAATTCTCTTACGGTAACATTGCGTACAAATGTTACACTTTACACCAGTGTTGCTGTTTCCCTTACTATCTCATCTTCTCTTAACCTCGCTCCCGGTAGCATGTTGAAAGACAGCACCAGTCAGCCTGTTTCTTTCCCCGTGATATTTAATCCTGCGACAAATGCGGGGGCCACCATCCAGGGTTTCTGGATCTTCGCCGGTAATAACACTGCGAATATTATTTCCGAGGAGGGCGCTAATTTTATCGCAGGATCTACCAACCGCGTAAAAGTATTAGCAAGCTCATTTGCCGGAGCAGAAGGAAAGATAATCAGCGGGCAAAACGCAGGTAATATTATTGCCGCTGATTCGGCTTTGGAATTCGCCAACTTTACTTACTTCCAGGTAGACGGTGACCTTAATCCTACTATTCCCAATGCCAAATGGGGCACTGGTTCAAAACTGATCGTTAACGGAAATGTTTCGACCGTTACTCACGGTGCCGCACAACCGTTTTATGGAACGGTAACGATCAATCTTTCGAATTTAACTCAGAATGCCGGTTTCGCTTTGCCGGATGGCAGTGAGGTTAAAGGTCTCTTCAGCATTACTAACACCAATGGCTATACGCTAAGTCTTCTTTCTGCCTTGGGTGCCGGTAATAAAGTGGAGGCCATCTTAAGAAACAGTCTTTTAATAAGTGATATATCTACAAATGTCGCCCTGGCTACTGCGATCCCTGCGGCTCCACAAATAAATTATCAGCTGGCGGTATCTCTTGACCTGCTGCAATCTGGCGGTAATATTTCCCTTCAGGATTTTAATGGAGTAACAGGAACATCTTCCCTCGTGGTTGGACGTCACATCAGACAGACTGCCGGAACTTTTATCACGAAAAGCACCGCAACCGGAACCGCCAGATTTGTGGTAGATATGAATTTTAATGTAGGGAGTATGATGAATTCGGATATCGAACAACTTATTAAAATGTCCAGCGGCAGCATCGATAATCCGCAGCATTCCGTGACATTAAAGATAAATTCAAAAACAGAGTACACCGGGGTTACGTTGCAGTCTCCACTTAGCACCGGAAGGATCGAGTTTGTAAGAGGACCACTCACTACAACGACAACAAATATCCTGACTATTAATGACACCGATACCACTACGGCAGTTAAGGTGGGCATTGCCAATGGCTATGTTAACGGACCGGTAAGGATCAGCACAAATTCAACCCACAGGTACATCTTGCCAACCGGTAAAAATTCCCTGGTGATGAATGCGGCTTTCATGATCCCTTCGAACACTACTTTATCTGTTTACCAGGCCGAATATTTCCGTAACGGATATAGCGATGTAAATTCAATCGGTGCACCATTGACAGGAATCTCAACCAATAAATACTGGAATATCGAAAAGATCTCCGGGTCGGAAGCAAGGGTTCAACTGGAGCTTAATGGCGCGGTTGACGGCGCAGGAGTTAATGATGTTATTGTGGTTGGAAATTATGCCAATAGTCAATGGGTGGGTGTACAAGGTACGGTGCAGCCTGGAACGGCTACATCTGGTGCGGTGGTGTCCAGAAATCTTAACTCTTATGGCGCTTTTACTTTTGGTTATATCAATTTCGGACTGGGTGCTTTGCCGGTGAAGCTGGTCAGTTTCGACGCAGTGAAAAAGGATAAGGGAGCAAGCATTGACTGGAAGGCCGAAGCAGTTTCTGCCCGTTTTGAGGTGCAGCGTTCAACGGATGGTAAAAATTTTAGCACCATTGGATCAGTTGTATCGGTAGTCACAAAGTCACAGTATAGTTATTTCGACGCATCGCTTCCGCAGGGAACAATTTATTATCGCCTGCAGTCTGTCGAAAAAGACGGTAGCACCAGTTTCAGTAAAATGGCCATTATCGTTAATAAAGAAATGTCTGCTTCGCAGGCAACAATGTATCCGACGCTAGTCATTTCACAGGCGAGGTTTTCCATTTCCGATGCGAAAGGCGGCCGTCTTGACGTTATGGTATCGGATATGCAGGGCCGTGTAGTAAAGCAACTACAGTTGAATGTGACCGCAGGTTCGTTTGAAACCACAATGGATTTAAGCGCACTTAAGTCTGGTGTTTACCAGGTTACAGGGGTAATGAATGGTTTACCAGTCACTGTAAACCGGTTTGTAAAGAATTAAAGTATAATTAGTAAAGCATAAGGTGTATTTACCGTTAAATCACCCGCCCGCTGGCAATCGCCTGCCTCTACATTTACCAGGTTAATCAATATCAGGGAAGATGAACCGGTACAAGCCTCGCTTATTTATAAAGATTCTCCTTTTCGTCATT
>JBDTEB010000521.1:0-3691 GCA_039922795.1 Chitinophagaceae bacterium | reverse complement strand
TTCTTTGCATTTATCGGTTTTGATGCCGTGAGTACCGCCGCCCAGGAAGCAAAAAATCCCAAGAAGGATATGCCGATCGGGATTCTCGGTTCGCTGGTTATCTGTACGGTACTATATATTCTATTTGCACACGTTCTTACAGGAATAGCAACCGTCAATGACTTCAGAACAAATGGCAAAGAAGCTTCGGTAACCTATGCCATCAAAACATATATGCATGGTTATACCTGGCTCGGCGACCTGGTAACCGTGGCGATCCTGGCAGGTTTCTCATCGGTTATTCTTGTGATGCTGATGGGGCAGTCGAGGGTATTCTACTCTATGAGTAAAGACGGACTCGTGCCAAAGGTTTTCTCAGAGGTGCACCCAAAATTTAGAACGCCATACAAATCAAACTGGATATTCTTTGTACTGGTAGGCGCTTTTGCGGCTTTTGTTCCCGGCGATATCGTTGGCGATATGACCAGCATCGGAACATTATTCGCTTTCATGCTGGTTTGTGCGGGAGTTTGGATCCTGCGGGTGAAAAATCCTGAAATACCGCGCCAGTTCAAAACACCACTGGTTCCGTTGGTTCCCATCCTGGGGATAGTTGTTTGTGGCGCCATGGTCTTCGGACTGGGCTGGACAAACTGGGCAAGGCTCATCGGATGGCTGATGATCGGCTTTGTGATCTATTTTGGCTATAGCCGGTATCACAGCAAACTTCGTAACCCGAAAAAATAAATTCCTCATCAAACGCTGAAAAACCGCTTTCCTCCTAAACGGGTAAGCGGTTTTTTTCGTGAGAAACTCTTTACTTTTGACCGCCTTTAACGTTCGTTAATTCAATTATTATGGGTCGCATCTTTGAAGTACGGAAATCAACCATGTTTGCCCGATGGGACAAAATGGCCAAACAGTTTACGCGCATAGGCAAAGAAATCGCTATCGCTGTAAAAGCCAGCGGGCCTGATCCTGCCAACAATCCTTCCCTGAGGCGTTGCATGCTGAACGCCAAAGGCGTAAATATGCCAAAAGACCGCGTGGAGGCCGCAATAAAAAGGGCCATGGGGAAGGACATGACGGAATATGAAGAGATCGTCTATGAAGGCTATGCACCGCATGGTATAGCTATGCTGGTAGAAACGGCTACAGATAATCCTACCCGAACGGTGGCTAATGTAAGAATGCATTTCAACCGGGAAAAGGGAAGCCTTGGAACCAGTGGTTCGGTCAGTTTTACCTTTACGAGAATGGGCGAGTTCAAAATTAAAAACGAAGGTCTTTCGATGGAGGACCTCGAACTCGAACTGATAGATTATGGTCTTGAAGAGGTTGGAGAAGACAGTGAGGGAAACATAGTGATCCGCACGGCGTTCAACGATTTTGGAAATATGAGTAAGGCGCTTGAAGAAAAAAATATTATTCCAATCACTGCTGAACTTACCCGCATTCCCATGACCACGGTGGAACTTTCAGAGGAAGAAGCCAGGGATGTGCTGGAGCTGGTGGACAAACTGGAACAGGATGAGGATGTACAGAAAGTATATTATAATTTGAAGTAGGGACAAAAGCCAGTCGATGGTTTCCGCAACACGGTTCAAGAAACCGGGCGCTAATTATTCTCCCATCATCTCCCTCACGGCAATTACAATCTGCTCTGCATTCGGTTTGCTAAAATAATCTCCATCTGTAGCATATGCCGGACGGTGAGCCTTTCCGGTAATGGTTCTCGGGGCGGCATCCAGAAATTTATATCCCTTTTGTTCTTCCAGCACTTTGGTGAACATGTAAGCCGCCGCTCCACCGGGAACATCTTCATCTATAAAAATGATCCGGTTCGTTTTCTCGAGAGATTTTGAGATACTGTGGTGAATGTCAAAAGGCAGCAGTGTCTGCACGTCGATGAGTGCACAACTTATATTAAAACCGGCAAGCGTTTTCACCGCTTCCTGTACAATTCTCAATGTTGATCCATAAGAAACCAGCGTGATATCTGTGCCTTCAACTAGCATTTCCGGTACACCTAACGGTACGGTGTAGTCGAGAAGATTGGAAGGTAGTTTTTCCTTGAGGCGATAACCATTGAGGCTTTCGATTACGATGGCCGGATCGTTCCCTTTTAAAAGTGTATTGTACATACCCGCCGCCTGTACCATGTTGCGCGGCACACAAACATGCATCCCCCTTAGCGCATTGATCACCACGCCCATGGGAGAACCGCTGTGCCAGATGTCTTCAAGCCGGTGACCACGCGTTCTCACAATCAACGGTGCACTCTGGCGGCCTACGGTTCTGTAATGCAGGCTGGCCAGGTCGTCACTCAAAGGCTGTAGTCCATAAAGTAAATAATCCAGGTACTGGATCTCTGTGATCGGGCGGAGGCCTCTCAACGCCAATCCGATTCCCTGACCCATGATGGTTAACTCACGAATACCCGTATCGAAAATCCTGTTGACACCGTGTTTTTGCTGCAACCCCGAAAAGCCCTGGTTTACATCACCGATCACCCCAAGGTCTTCTCCAAAAGCGATCACCTTATTGTTGGCGGAAAACAGTTGATCGAAATACCTGTTGAGAATTTCGTATCCATTGATCACAGGCGCTTTCTCATCGTATACCGGTGGTGTAACCTTTACCTGCAGCGGACTTTTAGGGCCCTCGTGATAGAGGTGAGAATTATAGTATTGCTTATTTTCCAACTCCAGCACAGAGTACCAGTCCCTGAGGTCCCTGGTATCTTCAGTGGCTGCAGTCAACTGTATCACTCGTTGAAGGGCTACCATGATATCTTTCCTGGTAGGTTCGCGGTTTACATTCAGTTCGGAGATCAGCGAAGTGAGCCATTGTTTTTGTTCGGGCTGTTTGGCCATTATCTCCTGGAAAATCCCGATGGCCCTGCTCTTCTGCGCTTTGAGCGGGAGAAAATATTTCTCCCATGAATTGTTCCGGCTCTTCCTGATAAGATCTTTCGCCCGGTCCTGAATGGCAGTTAGTTCATCCTCGTCTGCCAGCGCATTTTCAATGATCCATTCTTTCATCTTTCTGATGCAATCCCATTCTTTCTCCCAGGCAAGTCGCTCCGCAGACTTATAACGTTCATGGCTACCTGAAGAAGAATGCCCCTGCGGCTGGGTCAGTTCTTCAACATGAAACAGTGCAGGAGTATGGGTTTCACGAATCTTCTGCAATCCAACCTCGAAAGCTTCACAGAGAGCGGCGTAATCCCATCCCTTCACTTTATAAATATCAATACCATTGGTTCCGTCTTTTTTCTGAAGGCCTTTCAACGCTTCAGATATAGATCCTTTGGTGGTCTGAAGATTTTTGGGCACAGAAATTCCATATCCATCATCCCATACGAAGATGGCAAGTGGCACCTGCATCACCCCAGCGGCGTTAGCTGCCTCCCAGAAATGTCCTTCACTCGTCGACGATTCACCAATCGTGCAAAAGCAAACCTCGTTGCCATTATCCGATAAATTAGTCAGGCCCTGAAGATTTTTATTCTGGCGAAATGTTTTGGACGCGAAAGCGAGTCCTACAGCCTTTGGCATCTGGGCCGCCGTGGGTGCAAGACCGGCAGTAAGATTTTTACGGTTGACCAGGTCCAGGAAATCTCCCTGGTCATTCACAAACGGACTGGAAAGATGGGCGTTCATCTGGCGCCCACCGCTATGCGGTTCATTCCTGACGTCGGGATCTGCAT
>JBDTEB010000520.1:0-3210 GCA_039922795.1 Chitinophagaceae bacterium | reverse complement strand
AAATGATCCGGTGAGAAGAGATCATGCGCATTGGTGTCGTCTACCGGTATGGGTTGATCGCTGAGTAACTCGAAACCGTAATCGTTCATCGCAATGGAAAATGTTATCGGCATGATCTTGCTAAGCCTGTAGGCAAGCACCGCCGCCATTGCTTCATGAACGAGTCTTCCTTCAAATGGATAAACAAAAAGATGAAACCCGTCTTTCGTTTCTATCTGTTCTATCAGTAATTCATTTTCGCGGGGGATCTGTGAGAGTGATGCCTGCAAATTGAACAAAGGGTTCAGCGTTTCAATCTCGATATCCGTTCTGATCAGCGGCAGCTTTTTAGAACTCACCGATTCACTATACAGAAAAGCCTCATTGATCTTTCTTCGCAACATGAATCCCAGGTTAGCGGAAAGTGGCATTCTTCCGCCGTTCCAGCTGGGCACATTCGACTTGGTGGAATTAGATCTCCGAACCAGCACCGTCATGTCTTTAATCATGATAAATTCCAACACCCTTCCGGCAAGCGTAAAAGCATCACCCGGACTAAGTCTCGAGATAAAATATTCTTCAATCAGGCCGATGTATCCGCCGGAGATAAATTTCACTTTCAGCATGGAATCACTTACGATGGTACCGATATGCATTCGGTGTCGCATCGCGATGCGGCGATTGTTGATCTTGTAAAGTCCGTCTATGATTTCAACTTTTTTGAACTCGTCGTATTGATTCAGCGCAGATCCCCCGGCTGTGATAAAATGCAGCATCTCCCGCCATTCATCTTCGGTGATGTCCTGGAAACAAAAAGTCGATTTCACTTCTTCGAAAATTTCTGCGGGAAAAAAGCCATAGGAAATGGCGAGCGTACAGAGATACTGGATCAGCACGTCGAAACACAGCATGCGCGGGTCCCGGCTTTCAATAAAAGATTTATCGATCGCAGATTTAAGGGCTGCCGCTTCTACCAGTTCAAGTGAATGGGTGGGAAGAAAATAGATTTTGCTTACCGCATCCGGCTGATGTCCGCTCCTGCCTGCTCTTTGAAGGAACCGGGCCACGCCCTTTGGAGAACCTACCTGGATGACGGTTTCCACCGGTCTGAAGTCGACGCCAAGATCAAGGCTTGCGGTACATACTACCGCCTTTAATTTGCCCTCGTGAAGCGCATCTTCTACCCACAGGCGAAGTTCCTGCTCAATGCTTCCATGGTGAAGCGCAATGGCTCCTGCGAGATCGGGTGCGGCAGTAAGGATGGCCTGGTACCAGCGTTCACTCATCCCTCTCGTATTGATAAAGATCAGCGTGGTGCGACTGCTATTAATGATGGGGATCACTTTATCAACAAGCTTTAGACCCAGGTGACCGGCCCATGGATAGTTCTCGATCTCATCGGGAAAAATGGATTCAACTTCAATGCGTTTGGCAATGTTCGCGCGAATGATTACGCCGGCGTCTGTGGATGAAGAGAGCAGCACAGACTGCGCCTCTTCGAGATTGCCGATGGTAGCACTGATTCCCCATACCTGAAGTTCATCAACATTTCTTTTGTGCGCTTCAAGCGCCCCGTGAACCGGGATGCCAAGCCTCGCAAATCGTCGGATTCCCGAGACACGGCTGACGGCAAGTTCAACCTGCACGCCTCTTTTACTTCCCAGCAGCTCGTGCCATTCGTCAACCGCAAGCACCCGCAGTGTTTCAAAAGTTTCGATATAGCCTTTCCGGGCAAGCATGAGATGCAAACTCTCAGGGGTAATGATCAGGACCTCTGGTACATTTCTTTTCTGTTTTTCGCGTTCGCTTACTGTTGTGTCACCATTTCGAATACCCACTTTCCAGCTCATACCAAGCTGGGTGATCACTTCCTCCATCGCCCTGCCGATATCTTTTGCAAGAGCACGAAGCGGTGTGATCCACAAAAGCTGCAGGCCGTTCCTGGACCTTGACTGGTAGTCTTTTGGATGGGCATTGATAAACTGGATAATGGATCCCAGGAAAACGGCGTAGGTTTTTCCGCAGCCTGTGGGCGCATTCACTAACCCTGACCTTCCTTTTACAATGGCTTCCCAGCTTTGTTGCTGAAAAAGAAAAGGAGTTCTATCGTTGGCTTTCAGCCATTGGCCGATAACCGCAAAACCCGGAGAGCCGGTGAGTATTTTATCAACTGGTTCCATCAAGCCATTTTTCCATCCTTCATATATAGTTTCCGGTCACTCATTTCAGCGAGTTCTTCATTATGCGTAACGATAAGAAAAGTCTGGTTGAACTGATCCCGCAGATCGAAAAACAGCTGGTGAAGTTCTTTGGCATTGGCCGAGTCGAGGTTGCCTGTAGGTTCATCAGCAAAAATTATTCTGGGACTATTGATAAGAGCACGAGCCACTGCCACTCGCTGCTGTTCGCCACCGGATAACTCATTGGGTTTGTTTTCCATTCTTGTTTCAAGTCCAAGACTGATCAACAGATCTTTTGCCCTGTTGGTTACTTCTTTCTTTTTGCGTCCTGCTATCCATCCGGGTATGCTGGCATTTTCAAGGGCGGTAAATTCAGGCAGCAGGTGATGAAACTGGAATACAAAACCCATATTGGCATTGCGATAGGCGGCAAGTTTGTTTCCCCGCAGTTTGTCAAGTCGAACACCCCCAAGCTCGATCTCACCGGTATCAGCGTGCTCGAGAGTGCCCAGGATGTGTAGCAATGTGCTCTTGCCTGCACCGGAGGAGCCAATAATACTAACAATTTCACCTTGCTCTATGGCGATGTCAACCCCTTTGAGTACGAGCAGATTTCCATAAGTCTTGTTTACGTTCCGGGCGGTCAACATGAACTGGGCGAAGGGTTTTGTTTGCTTGAGAGTACGAACCTAGCCATTTTTACGTTAGTTCAAAAAAATATGCCAGCACCAGCAAAGGGGCGGAAAAAATTATATACAGGATGAAAAATCGGCATTAAAAAGAAGAGATATTTGGTGATTTCGTATTAACGATTACATTTGCGGAAAAATGAGGGGTCTGCGTTGTAAACCTCCTGGATACTTATCATAAGAATTACCTGACTTTTTCCTGATAATATTAAAGAATACAAAATGTTTTGGACACTTGAACTGGCTTCCTATCTTGAAGATGCTCCCTGGCCCGCTACCAAAGATGAACTGATCGATTACGCTATCCGTAGTGGAGCACCTATCGAAGTGGTTGAAAATTTGCAGGAACTGGAAGACGAAGG
>JBDTEB010000519.1:0-5801 GCA_039922795.1 Chitinophagaceae bacterium | reverse complement strand
CTATTACCACTCTTTTCTTCTGCAAACTCTCCTGGTAAATGTATTCCGGGAAGGAATAAATTTTTAATCCAAGCTCCTTTGCCCTAAGCAATTCTTCATTGTCAGCTTTGGCATGCATGCCAAGGATAACCGCATCCAGCGTCACGCTGATCTTTTCCGGAAACCATCCCCGTGAAATAGGAAGCAATCCCTGGCGCTCGAGGTTCCCCAAAGCAGGCTCAAAAATCTCGTCATCGCTTCCCGTTACTACATATCCTTTTTTTGAAAGTGCAATGGCCAGCTGATGCATCACACTTCCACCGACTGCTATAAAATGTACTCTCATGTATTCAATACTTAATGCTTTAAATGTATATCAGTGAATATCTTTAACAAAAAATATTTCAGGGAGCGACATTTACCCACTTGTAAGTGCGGCGTTTTTATTGTTTCTTTGCAATCTATCAACGGTTACGCCGTTTTCAATCTACTTTCGTTCCGTTAAACAAGATTACATGAAAACAAAGATTTTTCTCGCCGTTCTGTTAATCTCTTCTTCCTTTTTCGTTTCATCATGTGCATCTTCAAGAAGTGGCTGCAAAGCTACACAGGGTTATGTTGGCTACGGTCACTAAAAACACCCTGTTTTTCTAACAATTTACTTAAATCGCTGTTGTATTGCCTGCTTCCCGGCAGGTTATTTGAAGTCTGCAAATGAAATTTTTTTCATTCAGGGAGAATTTTAAACATACCTTATGAACTGGATCAATCTTACAACGAAAGAACAATTGGAACAAATCAGGGAAAAGTCAACAGAGAAGCCTCAGGTTATTTTTAAACATTCTACCCGGTGTTCAATAAGCAGTATGGCTAAAAGCAGGCTTGAAAGAGGCAATCAGCCTGAAGGGATGGATTTTTATTATCTCGATCTTATAGCGCAAAGGGAACTCTCTTCAACGGTCGCTGAGGATTTTGCTGTTTCGCATGAGTCGCCCCAGATCCTCATTATAAAAAACGGTAATTGTGTATATGATGCAAGTCATTCTGCTATTCGCCTGGATGACATTGCAAACCATGCTTTAGCTACCTAGACTTATCTCCTTTTGTAGTAGTTCAATTGTACTGATGACACCGTGAAAGGCTTTTCTCCCAGAGTAAAAAAACCGGCTCCGCTGCCCGAAAAACAGATGGCTTCTCCCTGTGGTTCTGATTGATAACCGAGCACCAATGCAGGATTAGACAACGTTTCTTCAATTTTCTCCGATGCTGATTTTCGCCAGTAGTAGAGTTTTGTATACGTTTTTAATATAATCTCTTTTGAGTCTGCAGAAAGTGCCGCACTCACCACGAAATTGAAGGGTAATTCCCCCACCATTTCAGCCTGGTTATTATTGACAAGATCCTGCGGATATTTCATTTTATAGATTCGTGATTTTGCATCACGTTTGGTAATAATATATATGTCTTTTGTCTCATGATCAACAAGAATCGCTTCGGCATCATGAGCTGCATCGGGATATTGAAACCTGATGATGTCAAATGAAGAAACCGTGTCTATGTCATCTGCGGGTTCTGGAAAACGAAAAATGGAGTAGGCATTGTGTGCCGAAATATTATCGCCAGTTTCTGCGAGATAGAGATAATTTATACCGTTTTTTGGTCCCTTTGATATGACCAGATCTTCCCAGTCCCTGTTATGAATTCCCTTAAGAGTTACTTTGTTGATAAGTACGGCGTCTTTTCCAAGTCGGTAGATTTCCGGGGGGTTGCCACTGTCTTGTTCTACCCACAAAAAACCCTTCCCTGTTCTGCTTTCCGCAATACCAGAGGCCTCGTCGATAAGACCGGGACTCAACGGACTGGATTCCGGTTGCGACTCAAAGGGAAGATTGATGGATAAAACAGGGGCAGAGTTTACACAAGAAACAGCCGGTAGCAGAAACGATAGAAAAGATATAAAAAGCAGGGTTTTGGTCATCGAAATTAGTATTAGAATTTCTGGAACGATTTTCAAGGTAAAAAGGAAAACAAATTTATATGAATAACGAAGAAAATAATGAGCAGCTGATCCCTTCTGCAGATAACAGCGCCCTTTTCGGGACAACCTCCAGCGACATTGTAGAAGGACTTCACCAAAACGCATTTCCCCGTTCATCGTCACCAGTTCCTGAAGAAGATGATCAGATCGTAAACGCACAGGACCAGCAGAAGATTGTGAATCCTGATGAAGAAGAGCTCAGGCCAGATCAGTCCGCAACAAGCGTTACTTTAGATAACCTGCCACATGCTGAGAAAGATCTGTTCGATAAAAATATGCTCGGGCTGCCTGGTCGGGAGAATATTGATGACATCAAAGAGAACTGACTGATCAGGTCGAACGATTGTTGATCTGCGAATTTTTTGAGAGGTGACGAGCCCCCGATCCCAACATGTTCCCTCGTATTTGGGGAATTTGATCTACACAGTAGAAAAAGCACGGCCTTTGAATGATAAATATTTGCACTTATGGTGATTTGCACAGCCAGTGCCACGAAACTTTTGCTGCTATTTCTGCCCGTCCATCCATTTTTTAAAATTTTGGAACCTTGATTGTTATAACTAAGCAAAACATGTAAGAATGCTGCAACAACATCTGACGCAAAAACAACATTTAAAAATTTTACCTCAACAAATTCAGCTTTTAAACCTGTTTCACCTAAATACGCTTGAACTGGAGCAGAGGATTCAGCAGGAGATTGAAGAAAATCCTTTACTTGAAGAAAACGTAGCGGAAGACGACCCCTCTCTTGAGAAATACAATCGCGAGACGCTGCAAGATTATAAAGATTACGAAGAATATGCCTACGAAGATTTTCCAGACTATAAACTGGAATATGAAAATTATTTCAACAGCGAAAAAATACCTGAGAAAGCATTACCGGAAATCACCGATTTCCGGCAAACGGTAAAAGAACAATTTGAATTTTTGCAATGCACCGAGAATGAGAAAATGCTCGCGATTCATCTCATAGACTCTTTCAACGAAGATGGCTTGCTTGAACACGATTTGCAAGACATTGCCAACGATATTTCTTTCCGCTGTAAAAAATGGATAGAAACTGAAGATCTTGAAAAAGTGCTGATGAAAATCCAGCAGCTCGAGCCAGCCGGTATTGGCGCAAGGAGCATCCGCGAATGTCTTCTTCTTCAACTGAAAAGAATGAACCTGAAAAGACCGGATGTTAAGATGGCCATCAGGCTACTTGAAGTGCATTTTGCGGAACTGAGCAGCAGGAACATGGATAAAATTATGAACCTGATGCAGATTGATGAAGAAGAGATCAAGATCATCCTGAAACTGATTGCTTCTCTTAAAATGAAGCCTGTCACTACGTTCTCTACCCAGGTGGCCAATCTGAATATTATTCCTGATTTTACCATATCGAATGAAGATGACTGTCTCGAAGTATCACTTTACAGGCAAAGATCGAGCAATCTTCACATCAGTAAAACCTGGATGGACAGGGTGAAAAGTACAGAATTCAGTAATGGAGACAAGGCAACCAAACAGTACGTAAGGAACAAAATGAATTCCGCGCAATGGTTTATTTCGGCTATACAGCAGCGTGAGTCTACCATGCTTAACGTGATGAAGGCTATTGTGAAACTGCAATATGATTATTTCCAGGAAGGTGATATCAAAATGATTAAGCCAATGATCCTGAAAAATGTGGCAGATATTGTTGGGGTAGATATTTCAACAGTTTCCCGTATTACCAGTAATAAATATGTGTCCACTCCATTTGGAACCCTGCTTCTCAAAGATCTTTTCACAGAAGGTATTAGCAATAGCGAAGGCCTCGTGATAAGTAACCGCGTCATCCAGACAACGATTGAAGAAGTTGTTCAAGCAGAAGATAAACAAAAACCTTACACAGATCAGCAACTCGTAGCCATACTTTCAGACAGAGGATTTTCCATTGCCAGACGTACCGTTGCCAAATACAGGGAGATCTTGCAAATCCCGGTTGCTCAAATGAGAACATTGTGGGCCTGAGTTTTGAAGTTCAATTGCTGCAGACGACGGAATACTTATGCTGATAATTAATCCGGGGCACAAGAAAATAACTAATTACAAGATGCAAATGGCAGAGGAACACCCTGACATTCTTCTTCATTTGAAATCTCTCTTCGGGGGATCCTCACATGAAGAGAAGAGTCTCCAGATCATGGAATATTTTCCTGCTATCATTTATGTGACAGATCTTCAAGAAAATAAAACCACTTATATCAATCAAAGGAGAATTTCGGAATCTTTGGGCTTTACCAGCGAGGAGATTCAAAAATGGGACTGCGACATGATGAAACTGATCTTCAAAGACGATGAAGAGAAAGTGCGAAAAGAACTGGGAATTTATCTCGATCTGGACGACGAAAAAGATTATTCTTATGATAGCAGGCTAAATCATAAAGAGGGCGACTGGCGATACTTTCGCACCCGGGGCAGGATTCTCAACAGGGATGAAAATGGAAAGCCTGCCTCTTTGTTATTTATTTCCGAAGACATAACCTCCGAAACTAAATCAAAATCAGAAATCACAGCACTCCGTCAACTCGTTGATGACACAGAAAAATTTCTTCTTTTTGGAAATTGGAGCCTTGATTTGTCAAACGACGTACTTACCTGTACAGAGGGTATGTGTTCTTTGCTTGATTATGATAGATCAATTCAGGGGAATATATTTACGCTCGACTTTTATCTCTCCCACCTTTCGGGCACCGACAAAACCGTTTTTTCCGAAGCTTTAAAAAAAGCAGTTTTGCAAAAAACGGACGTTGAGATCAATTATACCCTGACCAGCAAAACAGGCAGGTCGAAATTCATATCTACCAAATGCAAACCCGTCATTAATGCTGATGGAATTGTGGAAAAGCTCGTTGGAATTAACAGGGATATCACCATGATAAAAGACTACGAGATAAGTCTGGAAGAGAAAATACAGGAATTAAAAAGGGCTAATGTAGAGCTTGAAGAGTTCGCTTACGTGGCTTCCCACGATCTACAGGAACCTCTGCGCAAACTTACCACCTTTAGTGAACGACTTCAGACGAAGTTTAGCGCAGTTCTTGGGGCAGACGGTTTATTGTATCTCGATCGCATTGTTGCCGCCACCGATAACATGCGCTTGCTGATAGATAACCTGCTTGATTTTTCGAGGACCTCCACTTCAGCCAGGCATTTTGTAAGAACAGACCTCAATAAACTGCTGGGAGAATCATTGACAGGACTGGAGTTACAGATTGAGGAGACAGGAACGGTAATTCGGGCTGAAAGACTGCCTGAACTGGATGTAATACCGAGCCAGTTGAAACAACTTTTTGACAACCTGCTCAATAACGCAATAAAATTCAGAAAGAAAGATCAGAAATCAATAATCGATATTCGTTGTGAAAAGCTCGCGCTTTCCGATATAACACAAATGGCGCTTCTGCCAGGAAAAAGTTATTACAGATTTCATTTAACGGATAACGGAATCGGGTTTGATGCCGAATACCAGGAAAAAATCTTCCTGATATTCCAGCGCCTTCACGGAAAATCTGAATATCCCGGATCAGGCATTGGCTTGGCCATTTGCAAAAAAATCGTTGAAAATCACAACGGGGTTATTTTCGCAGAAGGTAATCCTGGCATGGGCGCTATGTTTAGTTTTATCCTGCCTGAAAATCAATCCTGAAGAATTAAATGAACTCCAGCTTAAAAATTTCCGCGATACGGATTCTGATCATAGATGACGATAAAGACGATTTCATCATTACCAGCGAATATATCAAAGACATAAATA
>JBDTEB010000518.1:0-4448 GCA_039922795.1 Chitinophagaceae bacterium | reverse complement strand
AATTTTTTCAAAGTCGAAAAAAACAGGGTATCACCCAACACGTATCGCAGTGTATTCATAAAGAAAGCACCTTTTGTATATATGTCGCCATTATATACGTCTTCTTCACGCATTTCTTCGCCTTCTACTACAGGTTTTTTATTTTGAATTCTTTTTTTAAAATTCACCATCATGCTATCGTACCCTCTTTCACCACTGGCTTCCCGGCAAAACAGTGCTTCAGCATACGTGGCAATACCTTCCTGAATCCACATGTGTGCCCAATCTTTATTGGTTACTTTATTGGCAAACCATTCGTGGGCAAACTCATGAAACAGATTTGCAGAATATTCCAGGTTTCCCACTTTTTGAGTCTTGAAACTTCGACTCAAATCACCAAAGGTGATCATGGTCTGGTGCTCCATACCAGAGTTAGGAACATCAGCTATACCAATCTTTTCCTTTACCCAGGGGTATTCACCAAAATATTTTTCGAGAATTCGGGTATCCCGTGCGCGAAGATCCAATACTTTTTGGGCACTGCTTTCATGTTCTTTCAAAACATAAAACACTATGGGAACTTGATTGCCATCTATTGTGACATAGTTGCGTTTAACCACCACGTACTTCCCGATATTAAAAACAATGCAGTAGTTGCTGATCGTATAATTTGTTTTCCAGTGAAAGGTTTGCTTATCCCTTTTGGTACTCACACTTTTCAGAAGCCCGGGTCCCGCTACGGTCAGGCCTTTTGGAACTGTGATAAACATATCGACTCCTTCGTTGGGCTCATCACCCGGATGATCTTTACAGGGAAAATAAACACTGCCACCCTCTGACTGGCAGTTTATGGCAACCCAGGGATTTCCAGCACCGTCTTTCTTCCAACTGAACCCACCTTTCCATGGCGGGTTTATAGCTACCGGTGGTTTACCATAGTATTCAATTTTAAAACTCTGCCTGCCTGGCTTGTAACCCTTAGGATCAACGATATAAATAAAATCATGATCTCTATAATAATTTTGAATCTTTTTACCTGAACTGATTTTTGTGACATCCAGAAGATGGACCAGGTCAAACAAAACGGTATCCGTTGGTTGTTGAAGAATAAAATCAATCGTTACATATCCGGCAATCGACTCGCTGGCTATATCTACATCCAGTACCATGGAATAATGCCTGATATCCATATTTGCCTGAAGAGGTTTCAGCTTACCACCCGAACTCATGTAACTGATGTCACGGTCCTGGGCCTTGATTCCGTTAACAAAAAAACAAAGAAGAAAGAAACAACAGGCAAGGCGTTTCACGATGGATTTTATTTAAATTAAAGTCACAGAAAATTGACATGTCGTATAAATATGAATCTATAATTATTTAAGGGATCAACATGGGTAATATTAACAGAAGTCTATTTCAAACTATTTCGCGGCTTGTGTAAAATCCCATTCTGCCAATAACTTAGTATCAGGATCCAGTCTTACACTTGTCGGGGCGGTAGGCGAAGGAATAGAAATCATCATCTTTCTTTTGTTGAGGCTAACCACTTTGATCTGCTCCCTGTTTTTTCCAGTTGATTGAATGCCTATTTCCAGCGGCATATCAAAATTGTATTTCTCGGGTTGCAGCTGTTGAAGTTCTACCTCAATGGTTTTGTCTTTGGCATTATACCTCCAGCTACCTTTAAGTTTAGGGTTTCCGCCCTGGTAAAGCCATTGATTAAAAAAGGCAGTTAAATCTTTCCCTGACGATCGTTCAAAAGCCATTCGCAGATCAGCAGTGACGGCATTGCCGTTGAAGAAGCGCCGATAATAATCCCGTATTCCTTTTTGAAAAGATTCTTCGCCAATATAGTTGCAAAGCATGTTAAGAAACCAGGCCCCTTTCTGATAGGTAAGACCGTTGGTGACCTTTGCCATGTCTGATAAATTATTATGAACGATGTGATAGTCCTCATCGCTTGCAGACATTTTCAACACATTTTTGCGGGAACTGACGAGTTCTTTGATAAATGCATCTTCGCCGTACTGATGTTTTATAAAACGCATGGTGAAGTAGGTAGCAAATCCTTCGCTCAGCCATACGTCGTCCCAATCTGCTTCGGTTACCGCATTTCCAAACCACTGATGGGCCAACTCATGAATGACAACATCTCTCCATCGAACGTCTCTGTTGCCAACAACGGAGTTCTCGTTGTACATAATGGCCGATGCGGCTTCCATACCGCCGCCGGAACTATGTGATTGTATGTTCGCCAACTTTTCATAGGCATAGGGCCCTATATAGTCACTAAAGAAACCAAGGACCTGTTTGGTGGGTGTTGCAAAGTCAAAAAAACCTGCATCCCTGTCTTGTTTAAAAACCCAGGTCTGTATGGACTTTCCATCGAACGTATCCACATATTGAACCGCAAATTCTGATACTCCCAATACAAATAACCAGCAGGAGATGGGCACAGACTGTTTCCAATGGGTCATACGCATACCTGTTCCTGTGTTGCTTTCTTCCACCTTTAATCCATTAGAAACTACCTGGTACTTTACCGGTGCAGTGACCATAAATTCTGACGTCGCTTTATCGTAAGGATGATCCACGGTTGGCAACCAGTTCCTGGCCTTGTTGGGCCAGTTGTCACTGAAAAAACATCTGTCGCCGTATTTATTATTGCCTATCGCAAGGCCATCTTTTGGAATACCCTCATAAACAATGGTAATGGTTTGTTCAGTATTCGCTTTTGTAGAAGGCAGGGTAATCAGGAGAACATCTGATTCATGAGAATAAACCAGTGTTTTGCCATTGCTCTCAATAGTTACTACGGACATACCTTTTCCACCTGCATCTCGTTTAATCAGATCGAGACGTAACTTATTGATGTTGTCTTTCTTTACAGTAAAAGTAATAACCGCCCTTCCCTTTATACTATTCGCGGTATCAGATAAATTCAGCGAAAAAGAATAATGAATGATATCGATATTCAAATTTTTGGGATAGCTATCTGCAAACGGCGATGCAAAGGAAACTGTTGCACAGATTACTAACAAGCAGCTGCAAAACAATAAAGACCTTAGTGACGAAGAAGGCATTGGGAAATTTTAAAAGGAATTAAATGTTATGTTTTCTACGTAAGGCCATCTTCGCCACACCAGGTTATTGCATATCCATATTAATGCACGTTTATTCTTGTATCCCACCACATTTGATCTCCCCAAAAAATATCGATTATCTTAACGTCTGTAGGAAAACTGGTACCGTTTAAAGTTCTCTCCTGGTCCGCATAACTTAATCTGAAAGGGGGGCGGTTATGTTTTTTTGCGTAGTTATCCGAAACTCCTTCCATCAGGGGAATATCTGTTCTTCTGGACTCTGACCAGCCCTCAACGGATTGCTTGAAGAGCGAAATAAACTTTTGAGTACCGATCTTTTCAAGATGTGTAGAGGTGCCGGTGTTATATTTCACATTAGGCAATGCCAGGAATGTTGCGGTTGCCATTGCATCAACGCCGTTCATTTCCATAGATTTCGTGATACCCATGTTATAAGCGGCTTCCGCATCTCCCGTTACCAGCCCTCTTTCATAAGCCTCGGCAAGAATAAAATACACTTCGGCACAATTCATAAAAGGCGAGAAACCTTTTGGATCATTGGCAAAACGATCGCCTATTTGTGAAATATTATTACTTGAATTAAGTGTGTCTGCCGACTGTCCGTAAAAAAAACGATAGCCACGGTATTTGCCCCATTTATTGGGAAGCGCATACACGGGAAGTCGGGGATCATTATTGACACTCAGTGAGCTGACCAGAACATCATTCAGCCTGAAGCTTCCCAATGCTCTATTGCCAACCCCAGCATCTTTAAACCACAATTCCTGATCTGGGGCCACACCCGGATAATAAAAATACGCATTCCCGTCGTTCGTGGACATAACAGGATAATCTGCAGGATTACTCAATACGTCTGCCATAACGCTTTTTGCCGTTGCAGGATCAACGTTGGATATTCTTATAGCCAGTCTTAACCTCAATGAATTGCAGAATTTTTTCCACTTGATCACATCACCCCGAAAAAGTAAATCTCCGGCACCTAGCGCACCCTTTCCGGTTTTGAACATATTGGCGGCTGTTTTCAGTTCCGCAAACATCGCAGTATAAACGTCTTTCTGTTTATCGAATTTCGGGTATATGATATTTTTGCCGGCACTAAATGCTTCAGAGTAAGGTACATCGCCAAACATATCTGTAACCTTTTGTAGCGTGTACACCTTCATGGTTATTGCGGCAGCCTGCAAGTTCGTATTCGAATCTTTGGCAGCCGCATTCATCGCATTTACAAATATGTTTGATGAGGTGTACAATCCGTTCCAGATCCCGCTATTAATATCTACCCGATACTCATAATCTCCCTGGGAAATGGAAGCAGTCATTCCTGCGTATGAACCAGCATAATAGATATCCAGCCGGGTTCCAAAC
>JBDTEB010000517.1:0-2627 GCA_039922795.1 Chitinophagaceae bacterium | reverse complement strand
AACGGCAGAATGCGCAGCGAAGTGCGCAACAGTGATCATACGATTACCTCGACATGGGCCGTCACCAATCCGATCAGCAATTATACCATCATTCCCTATATTGGAAAATATGTACACTGGAGCGAGGTGTACCAGGGAGAAGCAGGCAAGCTGGATTGCGATTTCTGGGTGCTGGCTTACCATGAGGACAGCGCCCGTGCGCAGTTTGTACAGGTTAGAGACATGCTGAAATGTTTCGAGTTCTGGTTTGGTCCCTACCCGTTTTATGCAGACGGTTACAAATTGATTGAAGCGCCCCATCTCGGGATGGAACACCAGAGCGCTGTGGCGTACGGAAACAAGTTTCGGAATGGCTATCTGGGCAGAGATCTCTCAGGAACCGGCTGGGGGAATAAATGGGACTTCATCATCGTTCATGAAAGCGGGCATGAGTGGTTCGGAAATAACATAACCTCGAAAGATCTGGCCGACATGTGGGTACATGAAGGGTTTACAAATTACTCCGAAACGCTTTTCGTGGACTGCATGTTTGGAAATGAAGCCGGCGATGATTACGTGATCGGTACCCGTCGCAGCATCACCAACAAAACACCCATTACCGGATCTTATGGGGTGAATGAAGAAGGGAGCGGTGACATGTATTCGAAGGGTGGAAATATGCTGCATACGATAAGGCATGTGATCAATAACGACACCCTTTTCCGGCAGATCCTTCGCGGACTGAACGCCACCTTTTATCACAAGACCGTGACTGCCGCGGAGATAGAGCAGTATATCAATAAAAAATCAGGAATCGATTTCTCTAAAATTTTTGAACAATACCTGGATAAGACGCAAATCCCGGAGCTAGAATATAAGGTCGCCGGGAAAAAACTGGCTTTCCGCTGGACGAAAGCCATCGAGGGTTTTGATCTGCCCTTGCTGTATCATGCCGGTATCGACGGGTGGCTAAAACCAACCACGGTCTGGAAGACGATGCGGATGCCCTCGGGTTTTGACGTCACGAAGTTCGCGGTCGACCGGAATTTTTATGTGACCTCGAAGATGGTGACGGAGTAGTAGTAACAGGGAGACTGCTTTTTTAGGAATCCCGTCCTGGTCCCTCTTCCACAAGGCCATGAGTGGGTGGGGGACGGTGTGAGGGCCTGTTCTCATCCTTTTCATTAAGTTGTTCATCCTCCATTGCAAGTATATCATCTTCCCGGGACTGATCGTCTGCCTCCATGCCCTGGTCTGACGAGCCGGAGCCGATGCTGTTATTTTCCACTTCGCCGCGCTTTCCAAAGTTGGCTACGCCTGCGCGCTGTTTGGGGGTATCGTCTTCGGGATGCATAGTATTTAGCTTTTCAATGTTTGATGTTTCCAAAAAGGCAAAAGCATCGAAGTGGTAAGGATCACTCTCCCCCCACCGAGAAAGCGTTTTGCAAAATACGCTTCATTTAAGTCACTGATCATAACGCCGCTTGAACTCGATGCGTGCACAAACTTGTTGTTCATCAGGAAAACCCCCACGTGGCTGATGCCACCCGTGGTGTTAAAAAAAACCAGGTCTCCTTCCCTCAATTCTTCTTTTGTAAGTAAAGTACAGGCCTGATATTGTTCACGAACCGTGCGGGGCACCTGGTAGCCGAAAACACTGTTGAGCATTTCCGATGAAAATGCAGAGCAATCGATCCCGTTTTTGGTAGATCCACCATAACGGTACCTGACGCCGTACCATTCGTCCATAAAACTCAGCAAAAGGCTATCTGTCAGCAATTCAACCGGCACATCGATATACACGCAATATTTGAACTGAAGTTCCCGGGTTTTTTCGATATCGCTGTTGACACCAAGATATGGATTTGCAATTCTTATTTCCTGTGAGCCGGGTTGCCTGTTTTGTTGAATGCCTCCGCCTTTGTACACTCTTTTGCTGTTATCACTGTCTTTTATGGCAGGTCTCGGCTGGGCTTCCTTTGCCGGAAAAATTCGGGAAGAACTGGAGGATTTCAGGCTCCGGCAGGAGCTTGCGGTGATGATTACCCACAGGCCGACTATTGTATATGTGAACAAATTCCTGATCAACATGGTTACTAGACTGTGTTGAATTAATGGTGTGGAAAGAATGTGTTTTAACCCTTCCGCTCCTTGAAAGTATGTTGTTTAATTTGCAGAGCGAAGAACGGGGGAAAAGTTGATATGGGGAAGCTTATTAACGAATAGATTTGAGCTGTAAGCTTTTAAGCTTCATTTTTATCATTTTGGATAACCACTTTTTCTCATGCTTCCTGCTGGATAGGGAAGATGACAATGAATAACGCAAAACAAATCAGGCTTTCCACACATAGCTTAAAATGACTTTCTCCCACCTCCACGTCCACACCCAGTTCTCCCTACTTGATGGGGCGGCTTCTATACAGAATCTTTACAAGAAGGCTATCGCCGAGAAGATGCCGGCACTTGCGATCACGGATCATGGCAATATGTTCGGAGTCTTTGAATTCGTAAAACAGGCATATAATCATAAAAATGAAGACGGCTCGCTGAAAGTAAAACCAATCGTTGGTTGTGAATTTTATATTACCGAAAACCGTCACCGCAAACAGTTTGGCAAGGAAGACCGTGACCCGCGGCACCACCAGATT
>JBDTEB010000516.1:0-5751 GCA_039922795.1 Chitinophagaceae bacterium | reverse complement strand
CGCCAAAATGCTTTTCTATAAACGGAAGAACGATCACTGCCGCGTCTGCCACCGTGGTCCACTGGTCATCGATGCTCTTCGCATAGGCATCAAAGTTAGCATACCGCGCACGCACTGTGGCGGCAAGGTTACTATATTGCTTTTGCCACTGCACCATATCGCGGTTATAAAAAACATTAATCGTAGTTCCATGAACGGCCTTACGGGTAAGATGCCTGAATTCGGGATCGGCGGCCCACATGAAATCATGCACATTGGGTGCAGTAAAATTCCAGGTTAGTGTAGCGCCTTTGTGAATAGGCACTTTCGTTCCGGGAGCCTCAAATCCATATCCGATCTCATTGGCGTTGACCAGGTAGCCTGTTCCGCCAATCATGTATTTCTTATCAATAGTGATTTTTACATCGTAGTCTCCCCATACACCGTAAAATTCACGGGCGATATATGGTGTGGGATGCCATCCTTCATAATCATACTCACATAATTTGGGATACCACTGGCTCATCGAATATCTTACACCCGTTGTCGGGTTGTCCCTTCCGCTTCTGCGCACCTGCAGGGGAACCTGTGCATTAAACTCCATATCAAAAACCACTTTTGAATGGGGCAGAATGGGTTTGGAAAGTTTCACTTCCAAAATAGTTTCTTTCATGTCAAAAGACTGTACCACGCCATTCATTTTAAGCGAGCTGATCTTTTGGTAACCGATCTCTTCCGGCGTCAGGTTCAGTATCCTGTCTCTGACCCTGGAGTCCTGGTCGGCTTTTTCAAACCAGCGGCTGCGGGTATCCATCATGCTGTTTGGCTGGAAGGCATTGAAATAAAGATGGTAGAAAACCTTGTGCAGCGTATCCGGAGAGTTGTTGGTGTATTCCAACTTTTGGGTGCCTGTTAAACGGTTGGTGGATACGTCCATCTTAACGTCCATGGTATATTTTACTCTTTGCTGCCAACGATCTGGCTGGGCAGAGAGAAACTGGAAACAGAGAATGGTCAACGCAAGTGCGAAGGCTTTTTTCATGAACATTTTATTGATTGGCGCGAAATTACAAAGAAATGATGTTTCGGTTTGGTTATAACCCGAAGTAAACTGGTAAAATATGGAAGGCGAATTGTTCCTGCATGGCGGTAAGATTTGCCTGCACTTGTCATCCAAAAGTTTTAAGCAGAGATAGTAGCAGTTTGCCGAAACAGCAAGGGCAGGCGCCAAAAGGGTTCACTATTCCATGCCCGCGACGACGATGACAATTTCGCCTTTCACCGTACCATCCCGAAAATACCCGGCCACCGCGGCCAGCGTACCGCGTCTGGTTTCTTCATGAAGTTTGGAGATCTCCCGGCTCACGCTGCAGTGTCTCTCTGTGCCAAAGTAGCCGGTAAACTCATCCAGCGTTTTCACCAGCCTCATGGGAGATTCATAAAAGATCATGGTGCGCGTTTCCAGGGCCAGTTCTTTCAGCAGTGTCTGCCTGCCTTTTTTCAGCGGAAGGAAACCTTCAAAACAAAAACGATTGGTGGGAAGTCCGCTCACAACGAGCGCGGGAACAAATGCAGTAGCTCCGGGGAGACATTCCACCGCAACACCTGCCTTAAGGCATTCACGAACCAGCAAAAATGCAGGGTCGGAAATCCCCGGCGTGCCGGCATCGGTAACCAGCGCCATCACCTTTCCTTCCAGCAACTGGGTTACCAGGTGTTGTAAAACCCGGTGTTCATTGTGCTGGTGATAAGGCGTCATCGCCTTCTGAACCTGGAAATGATTTAGCAGGAAACCCGTATTGCGCGTGTCTTCCGCCAGCACCAGGTCGCAGGTCTTGAGTACCTCTATCGCCCGTAAACTCATGTCCTGTAAATTACCGACAGGTGTGGGGACGAGGTAAAGCATTAATATCGGTTAAGGGTCAACGTTATTTGTGCAGCGAAACCTCAAAAAATTCCATCACGCCATTCGCGAGCAGTTTGGAGGCTGCTTCTTCCGCAATCTTTTTTGCATCTTCTTCTGAGCCAGCCTCAACTTCAAGCAATATATTCTTCCCGATCCTCACATCTTTCACTCCTTTTAATCCCAGATTTTCTAGTCCGCCCATAACGGCCTTACCCTGCGGATCCAGGAGATCTTTTAGTGGCATTACCTTCACTTCTATCGTGTATGTCATCAGGTGCTTTTTTTGGTGCTCAAAGATATGCCAATGTAAGCGACGATGGCTACCGGAATCGCCAGCCATTTCAGGAAGATGGCCGCAATAATGGTGATACCTAGCAGCAATATCGCGGGAAAGTTATTTTTAAAGCTTTTGTCCTTGAACTTCAGCGCAAACAGCGGAAGTCTGCTCACCATCAGGTAACTGATCAGAAGGGTGATCGCATAAAGAAACCACTTATTGAATATGACCGCGTTTACCGCACCATCGAGGTAATTGTAATAGGCGATAACGGGTAAAGAGGCAAAGAACATACCGGCTGCCGGTATTGGTAAGCCCTTAAATCCATACTGCTGGCTTTTGTCAAGATTAAACCGCGCAAGCCGGTATGCGCCGGCGCATGGCAGAATAAAAACGGGCAGCAGCCAGGCTTCATTAATATCGAAAGCGTTTGCCTGCTGCATAAAACTCAGCCTCAGCAATTGCAAAATGATCATGGCTGGTGCCACACCAAAACTTACCACGTCGCTAAGCGAATCCAGCTGCGCTCCCAACATACTTTCAGCTTTCAGCAATCTGGCCACAAAGCCGTCAAGGAAATCGATCACTGCGGCAATGCCAATAAAGAGAGAGGCAAAGGTGAGTTTCTCCGGCAGGCTGAAACTGCTCGCCAGGTCATCTCCCTGGTAAATATTTACGGCGTTGGTCTGAAGCGCATAGACGATGGCAAGGCATCCAAAGAATAAATTCAGGAGGGTGAAAATATTGGGTATCTGCTTCATTGTTATTGGATAATTATGGAATTACATCATCAGGCTCTCGATCTCATCGGCGGTGATGGGAATCTTTGCAAAGAGATCCCTGCTCCCGTCCTCCGTGATCCAAACGTTGTTTTCAATCCTGATTCCCATTTTTTCTTCCTCGATATAAATTCCCGGTTCGATAGTGAAAAGCATGCCTGCCTTGATCGGCTCTGTTCTTGTGCCAAGATCGTGAACATCAACACCCAGATGATGCGAGATGCCGTGATAAAGATATTTGCGGTAAGCCCGGTTCTCGTTGTCTTCGTTCTTCACGTCGGATTCCTTTAACAGTCCGATCTTCACAAAGGTCTTTGTAGCTTCTTCTCCCACTTTATCGGTATAATCGAGCACCGTTATGCCAGGTTTCAAAATGGATTTTGCATAGTTATGCAGGTGAAGGCAGGCATCGTACACCTCGCGCTGTCTTGCAGAGAATTTTCCGTTTACAGGAACAGTTCGCGTAAGGTCGGCGCAGTAACCGCCATACTCGGCTCCAAAATCCATAAGGATCAATTCACCATCTTTACATTCCTGGTTATTGCTCACATAATGCAATGTTCTGGCCCGGTCACCACTGGCGATGATGCTCGAATAAGCCGGTCCTGCAGACCTGTTGCGCAGGAATTCATGAAAGATTTCCGCTTCAATCTCGTATTCAAAAACTCCCGGTTTAATAAATTTCAGCAGCCGGCGAAAAGCACTTTCCGTGATATCAACAGCCTGCTGTACCACCTCGATCTCCAAAGCAGATTTTATCGCTCTCAGTTCCTTCATTATCCTTGCACTGCGTTTATAATTATGCAGCGGATAGCGGAATTTAATCTCTTCCGCGTACCGATAGTCGCGAACGGGAACCAGGTTCGCTTTGCGGTCATTCTCGTTTGTATTCAGGTAAATGGTATCCGCCAAATGGATCCAGGTCTGCAACATGGCATCCAGCATATCAAGCCAGATGATAGAGCCGATGCCGGAGATTTCCTTACCCTCGGCGGCTCTCAACCGGTGACCATCCCACTTTTCCTTTTGTTCGTTAGGTCTTACCAGCACCAGTACCTGCCGGAATTTCGGATCAGGATTCGACGGGAAAAGGATCAGCATCGTATCTTCCTGGTCGATGCCGGTAAGCCAGTACAGGTCGGCGTTCTGTTTGAATTTATACAATGCGTCGCCGTTTAGCGGAATTTCATCATTGCTATTGAAGATGGCGATGGAATTGCCTTCCATTTTGTCTGCAAAGCGCTGGCGGTTGTTGGTGAACAACTCAGCATTCAGAGGATGATTTTTCATGCAATAAATTTAGCGTAGAAAAAATTAATCAGAACAACCCGTACAGCTGGGAGTCTATTTTCGTAATGATGTCACCCAAATGCTCCTCGTCCTCCGCGAATTTATTTTTGTCGACATCTATCACGAGAATGGGCCCCTCCGTATAGGATTCCGTCCAGCGATTATAAAATTCGTTGAGTCTTTTAAGGTAGTCGAGCCGAATATTTTCTTCATACTCACGGCCTCTCTTCTGGATTTGAAAAACCAGGGTAGGAACGGAAGCTTTCAGATATATCAACAGATCCGGTGGCTGAACCATTTTTTTCAGCGTCTCGAAAAACTGAAAATAATTGGCAAAATCTCTTTTGCTCATCAGCCCCATTTCGTGCAGGTTGGGCGCGAAAATATTGGCATCTTCGTAAATGGTCCTGTCCTGGATCACCGTTTCTGTGCCGGATTGAATATCCAGCAGCTGGTTGAGGCGACGGTTCAGAAAGTAGATCTGGAGATTGAAACTCCATCGCGGCATATCGTCGTAAAAATCGTTGAGGTAAGGATTCTGTTCCACATCTTCAAACTGCGGTATCCACTTGTAATGTTTACTCAGCATTTCCGTTAACGTGGTCTTTCCTGCCCCGATATTTCCCGCAATCGCGATGTGTTTGGGTTTCCTGTTCTTGGCCATTTATTAAATATAAATATTAATCGGTCGTTATTCTTTGCTCAATAATAATCAAGCCCCATGGCCGTTCGTACCTCTTGCATGGTTGCCTGAGCGCTCAGTCTCGCCTTCGCCGCGCCCGTGGCCATTATTTCGGCCAGGTAGGATTCGTCTGCCAGGATCGCTTCAGCTTTTTCACGAAGGGGCCTTACGAAAAGAACAATATCTTCTGCCAGTTGCTTTTTCAAATCACCATAGCGAATTACACAAGTGTCGTAATCAGAAAGGTATTTAGCAATCATATCTTCCGGTGAAACAAGTTTCATCAGCAGAAAGATATTCTGGATATAGTCGGGCTTGCTGGAATTTGGTTCCGTAGGACCGCCATCGGTTTTGGCCTTCATTACTTTTTTCCTGATCAGGTCGTCATCATCCGACAGATAGATGGTCGAATATTCGTTCTCGCTTTTGCTCATCTTGCCACTTCCGTCAAGTCCGGGTACTTTAACGAGTGCCTCTCCAAAATTGAAAGCCATCGGGGCGGGGAAAACTTCCTGGTATCGGGTATTAAACCGATGAGCGAGATTTCTTGACACTTCAAGATGTTGCTCCTGGTCCTTTCCTACAGGTACCAGTTTGGCCTTATGCAACAGGATATCCGCCGCCTGCAAAACAGGGTAGGTGAGTAATCCTGCATTAACGTTATTGGGATGCTGGCGAACCTTGTCTTTAAAAGTCGGCGTCTTTTCGAGTTCACCCTTGTAAGCCAGCATATTCAGGTAGAGGTACAATTCGGAGGTTTCGGCAAGATGGCTCTGGCAGAACAGGGATACCTTTTCAGGATCCAGTCCGCAGGCGATATACTCGGCCAGCACATGCT